>NZ_JBHUWC010000044.1:0-24191 GCF_042670225.1 Isoptericola sp. NPDC057191
ATTTCGTACCCACAACGTTCTAGGCTCGGCGCCATGAACCTGGTGACGTTCAACTCGCTCTGCGTCGACGCGGTGGACGCGGAGGTGCTGGGGGCGTTCTGGGCGCAGACGCTGGGGCTGCGCATGGAGCTGCTGGACGACGGCGACGCCGTGCTGCGTGACCCTGGCCCCGAGCCGGTGCCGGAGCGGACGGTGTGGGTGAACACCGTGCCCGAGGCGAAGACCGTCAAGCACCGCGTGCACCCGGACGTGCGCGCCCGGTCGCTCGACGAGTTCCCTGACAGGCCGCGCCTGAGCGAGCCCGGTCGGTTCCACTACACGACGCTGGCCGACCCCGAGGCCGGCGAGTTCTGCGTTTTCACCTACGACGAGGTGCCCGCTTACCGGCTGAAGGACGTCGTCGTCGACTGCGCGGACTACCGGGTGGTGACGGAGTTCTGGCACGGCCTGCTCGGCGGGGACGTGACCTGGGACGACGACGCGGGCTACGCCTACCTGGACCGCGGAGCCGGTGTGCCCTTCGAGTCGTTCGACTTCGTCCCGGTGCCCGAGCCGAAGACGGTCAAGAACCGCTGGCACTGGGACGTCACGCTGAACGAGGGTGTCACCGTCGACGACCTCGTCGCGCGGGGCGCGCGTGTCCTGCGGCCGCAGGACGACGAGATCCGCTGGACCGTGATGGCCGACCCCGAGGGCAACGAGTTCTGCGTCTTCCAGCCCTGAGCGAGGGCTGTGAGCGGACGTTTGGCCCCGATCCGGGACCGGACCGGGGCCAAACGCCCGCCCGCAACGCCCGGGGGCTGACGCGGCGACCGTAGGCTTGCCCTATGCCGGGTGGGTCGAAGGGTTCGTTGAGCGCGCTGGGGTCGATCGCGTCGCAGACGCGGCGCGAGATGATCCTCGACCGGCTGCGGCTGGCGATCAGCGCCGGTGACCTGCCCCCGGGTACCCATCTGGCGGAGGTCGACCTCAGCGAGGCCCTCGGCGTCAGCCGCGGCACGTTGCGGGAGGCCCTGCGGCACCTGCAGCAGGAGGGGCTCGTCTCCGCGGACGCGCGCGGGCGGCTCTCCGTCCGGGTCGTCTCCGAGCGCGAGGTCGACGACATCTTCGCGGTCCGCCGCGCGCTGGAGAGCCTGGCGCTCGAGCTGGTGTGCGAGCGTGCCGACCACGCGGCCGCCGCGGTACGCCTCGGCGAGGCGCTGGAGGCGATGCAGCGCACGGAGGGTGACTTCGCCGCCCAGGTCGACGCCGACCTCGCGTTCCACGAGCTCCTGTGCGAGCTCAGCGGCAACGAGACGCTCGTCCACGGGTGGCGGTCCGTCTCCGGCCTCACCCGGGCGGCGGTCACCGCGGCCGGCCCGGAGACGGCCCTGCACAACATGGCGTACGAGCGGCACGCGCCGCTCGTCGCCTTCGTCGCGGCCGGCGACGCCTCCGGGGGAGCCGACTTCCTCCGGACGCACATGAGCGACGCCGCCAGCCGCATCGTCGCGCGGATGCGCGACCACGCCGCCGTCTGACCCCGGAGGACGCCGTGCCCGTCCGACACCGCTGAACCTGCACCTTCGCGCCTGACCTGCCACGACGTCGTCGTCGGTCCTGGCGGCCGTGCGGCAGGCCTTGACAAGTCTCCACGTGGGGTTGCATGGTTCCTGTGTTCTACTGTTAACAGTAGAACACCACTCACCGACGAGGGCTCCATCAAGGGAGATGCGATGACATCGACGACGACGGCTCCGGGGGACGGCACCCCGGTGCTCGGGACGCGCCACAAGCTCCGCGTGGCGATCGGCAGCGCGGTGGGCACCACCGTGGAGAACTACGACTTCATCGGGTACGGCACGGCGGCGGCCCTGTACTTCGGCCACGTGTTCTTCCCCGAGAGCGACCCCACGACGGGGCTGCTGCTGTCGTTCGCCACGCTGGGCATCGGCTTCGCCGCCCGCCCGCTCGGCGGGATCATCGGCGGCTACCTCGGCGACAAGGTGGGCCGCAAGCCGGTCCTGGTCACGTCGCTGCTGGTCATGGGCCTCGCCACCGTCGCGATCGGCGCCCTGCCGACCTACGCGAGCGTCGGCGTCCTCGCGCCGGTCCTGCTGGTGATCGTGCGCGTGATCCAGGGGCTCGCGTTCGGCGCCGAGTGGGGCGGGGCGATCCTCATGACGTACGAGCACGCCCCGTGGCGCCGCAAGGGCGCGTACACCGCCATCCCGCAGGCCGGCTTCCCCCTCGGCCTCCTCCTGGCCAACCTCGCGTTCCTCGGGAGCGCGGGCCTGCCGGGCGACTGGGCGTGGCGGGTGCCGTTCCTGCTGAGCTCCGTGCTGATCCTCGCCGGCATGTACATCCGGCTCCGCGTGGAGGAGTCGCCGGAGTTCGAGGAGGCGAAGGACCAGGGCACGCTCGCGAAGAACCCGCTGGTCACCGTGATCCGGCAGGACTGGCGCAACCTCGTGCGCGCCTTCGGGCTGCGCGTGGCGGAGACGGCGGGCTACGCCGTGTCGATCACCTACGTGACCTCGTACGTGGAGAGCAACGGCCTCGCCACCCGCCCGCACACCATCCTCGCGATCGTGGTGGCCGCGCTGCTCGGGCTCCCGGCCACGCTCCTGTGGGGCCGCCTCACCGACCGTGTCGGACGCCGGCCCGTGTACCTGTTCGGCACCACCCTCATGCTCGCCTTCGGCGTGCCGATGTTCCTCATGGTCAACACCGGCCAGGTCGGCATGGTGATCGCCGTCTTCGCCATCGCGTTCGCCTTCTGCCACAACTCGCTCGCCGGCACCCAGGGCTCGTGGTTCGCCGAGCTGTTCTCGACCGAGACCCGCTCCTCCGGGGCGTCCCTGGCCTACCAGCTCGCGGCCGTCGTCTCCGGGTTCACCGCCTTCTGGGCCGTCTCGCTGTACGAGGCCTTCGGCTGGGCCGGGCCCGCCGTCCTGTTCATGGGCTACGGCGCGATCGGTCTGGTCGCCGCGCTCGTCACGCCCGAGACGTACGGGCCCGCCCGGCGTGCGGAGGCCGAGCGCGCCACCGCCGCCGCCCTCGCGGCGAGCACCCCGGACGAGCCGGGCAGCACCCGCAGCCCGCAGGCCGCGGACCCGGTCGCGTCCCGCGCCTGACCGGCCGCACCCCCACCCTCCACAGAAACGGACCTTCCCATGAGCTTCCAGACCGGAGTCGGCCCCCGCACGGCCGTCGTCACCGGCGCCGCGTCCCCGCGCGGCATCGGCTTCGCCACCGCCCGCCGGTTCGCCGTCGAGGGCTGGGCCGTCGTCCTGCTCGACCTGGACGAGGCCGGCGCGAAGTCCGCCGCCGACACCCTGGCGCAGGACCACGGCGTGGCCGCGCTCGGCCTCGAGGTGGACGTGACCGACCAGGAGTCGGTGCGCGCCGCCGCGGCCGTCGTCGCCGCGTCGGACCTGCCGCCTGTCGGCGCCCTCGCCACGGTGGCCGGCGTCGCCTCGCCGGTGCCGTTCCTGGAGGTCGACCTCGCCGAGTGGCGGCGCGTCGTCGACATCAACCTCACGGGGACGTTCCTCGCCTGCCAGGCGTTCCTCCCCGCCATGATCGACGGCGGCTACGGGCGCATCGTCACCATGTCGTCCGTCTCGGCCCAGCAGGGCGGCGGCGTCTTCTCCAAGACGCCGTACTCCGCCGCGAAGGCGGGCGTGCTCGGCCTCACCCGGTCCCTGGCCCGCGAGATGGCGCCCTACGGGATCACCGTCAACTCGATCAGCCCGGGCGTGGTGGACACCGACATCCGCGCCGGCGCGACCGACGCCGAGAACGAGGCGCGGCTCGCCGCGTCCGTCCCGCTGCGGCGGCAGGGCACCCCCGACGACATCGCGGCGCTGATCGCGTTCCTCGCCAGCGAGGACGCCTCGTACCTCACCGGCACGACCCAGAACATCAACGGCGGCTCGTACATCGCCTGACGGCGACGACGAGCGGACGGAGGATCCATGAGCACCACCGCAGCGCCTGCGACCGCGCGACGCATCGGCATCTCGACCATCACCTTCCGGTTCCGGCCTTTCGAGGAGGCCGTGCGCCTCATCGCGGGCACCGGGGCCCAGGAGGTCGACCTCGGCGCCCTGCCGGGGGTCTGCGACCACGTGCCGGTCCCGTTCGAGGGCGACGTCGAGGCCTACGCCGCCACGCTCGCGCGGCACGGGCTGCGCGCCGGTGCGGTGAACGCCGACGTCGGGCCGCTCAACGACCCGGCGCTCGACCCGCAGACCCTGGCCGCGACGGCGCTGCCGCTGGTGCGGCTCGCGGCGGCGACCGGTGCGGCGCTCATCCTCCCCGCGGGCGGGCAGTCCGGGGAGCCGTACCAGGACGAGGACGCCGACCTCGCGCGGATCGCCGAGAACCTCCGGCGGGTGGCGGACCTCTGCGCCGAGCACGGCGTCCGGCTGCTGGTGGAGGTGCTCCACCACCGCCGCTTCGCGTGGACGGTGGCTCGCGCCGACCGTGTCCTCGACGAGCTCGGCCCGGAGGTGATCGGCCTGCTGCTCGACACCTCGCACGTCGTCGCCTCCGACGAGGACGTCGTCGCATGGGCGGAGCGGCACGCGGCCCGTGTCGAGCGGGTCCACCTGCGCGACGCCGTCCCGGGCAACCTCAACCTGGGGATCGGTCGCGGCCAGGTCGACTTCGCCGGCGTGATGGCAGCGCTGGAGCACGGTGGCTTCGCCGGGACGTACGTCCTCGAGCTGGAGACCCACGACGTCGCCGAGCAGGACCGCGAGGCCGACGCGCAGCGCTCCTACGACGCGATGGCGGACCTGCTGAGCGAGGTGCAGGCACGATGACCCGGATCTTCGACGACCCCGCCGAGTTCGCCGCCGACGCCGTCACCGGGTTCGGCGACCTGCACGCGGACCTCGTCCGGGCCGTCCCGGGCGGCGTCGTGCGCCGCGGTCGGTCGACGGCGGGCAAGGTCGCCGTCGTCGTCGGCGGAGGATCGGGCCACTACCCGGCCTTCATGGGTCTGGTCGGCCCCGGCTTCGCGGACGGCGCGGTGGTGGGCAACATCTTCACGTCCCCCTCGACCGCCCAGGCCTACTCGGTGGGCCGGCTCGCGCACAGCGGGCGCGGTGTCGTGTTCACGTACGGCAACTACGCGGGCGACGTCATGAACTTCGGCCTGGCGGGGGAGCGGCTGGAGGCCGAGGGCATCCCGGCGCGCCAGCTCGTGGTGACCGACGACGTCGCGTCGGCGGACGCCGCCGAGGGGCATCGCCGGCGCGGCATCGCGGGCGACTTCGTCGTCTTCAAGATGCTGGGCGCCGCGGCCGAGCGCGGCCTCGACCTCGACGAGGTCGTCCGGGTCGGGGAGCGGGCGAACGCCCGCACGACGACGATCGGCCTGGCCTTCTCCGGCTGCACCTTCCCGGGCGCCGACGAGCCCCACTTCACGGTGCCCGAGGGCGCCATGGGGCTGGGCCTGGGCATCCACGGGGAGCCGGGCCTCGAGGACGTCCCCGCGCTGCGCGCGCCCCAGATGGCGCGGCTGCTGGTGGAGCGCGTCCTCGCCGAGCGCCCGGCGGGCTCGGACGGTCGTGCCGCGGTGGTCCTCAACGGGCTGGGCTCGACGTCGCACGAGGAGCTGTTCGTGCTGTGGGCCTCGGTGGCTCCACTGCTGCGGGAGGCCGGTCTGACGCTGGTCGCGCCCGAGCTCGGCGAGCTCGTCACGAGCCTCGACATGGGCGGGGTCTCGCTGACCGTCACGTGGCTCGACGACGAGCTCACCGAGCTCTGGCTCGACCCCGCGACCACGCCCGCGTGGCGTCGCGGTGACGCCGTCGCGGCCGACGCCACCGACGTCGACCAGGAGCTCACCGAGCTGGCGCAGGAGGTCGTGCCCGTCGAGGGCGACGTCGCGTCGCGCGACGCCGCCCGCCTCGTGGTGGCAGGCCTGACCGCCGCCGCCGAGGCGGTGCACGAGGCGGAGCAGGAGCTCGGCCGCATCGACGCCGTCGCGGGCGACGGTGACCACGGGCGCGGGATGGTCCGCGGCATCGACCACGGCCTCGCGGCGGCCCGGCGTGCGCTGGACGCCGGCTGGGGCGTCCAGGGCGTGCTGTCGGCGGCCGGTGACGCGTGGGCCGAGTTCGCGGGCGGCACCTCGGGTGTCCTCTGGGGCGCCGGGCTGCGGGCCGCCGGTCTCCGGCTCGGCAACACCGGCGCGCCGCAGCCCGCCGACGTCGCGCGGGCGTGCCGGGACTACCTGGCGGCCCTCGGCGACCTCGGCAAGGCCAGCCCGGGGGACAAGACGCTCCTCGACGCGGTCGGTCCGTTCGTGGACGCGCTCGAGCGCGGCACCGCGGACGTCGACGACGCCGGTGCCCTCGAGCGCGCGTGGGGCGCCGCGGCGGCCGAGGCCACGCGTGCGGCGGCGGCCACGGCGGACCTCGTGCCGCGGGTCGGGCGGGCCCGTCCCCTGGCCGAGCGGTCGGTCGGCACCCCGGACCCCGGGGCGGTGTCGTTCGCGCTCTGCGTGGAGGCCGTCGCCGCGCGGCACGCCGTGCGCTGACCGCGCCGGCCCCCCGCTCGGCACGGCCGAGACCCCCCTCACCGCACCACTGATCACAGGACCAGGACACGGAAGGACGTGCTCGCATGGGATGGCGCATCGTCGTCGGCTCGGACTCGGCCGGCTTCGACTACAAGGAGGCGCTGCGCGCGCAGCTGGAGGCGGACCCGCGGGTCGACCAGGTGGTCGACGTCGGCGTGGCCGCCGCCGAGGACACCGACTACCCGCACATCGGCGTGGCCGCCGGCCGTGAGGTGGCCGCCGGGCGCGCGGACCGTGCCCTCCTGGTGTGCGGCACGGGGATCGGCGTCGCGATGGCGGCGAACACGGTGCCCGGCGTCCGTGCCTCCGTGGCGCACGACTCGTTCTCCGTGGAGCGGCTGGTGAAGTCGAACAACGCGCAGGTGCTCACGCTCGGGCAGCGCGTCATCGGCCTCGAGGTCGCGCGGACGCTCGTCACCCAGTGGCTGGGCCACGAGTTCGACGCGTCGTCGCCGTCGGCGCAGAAGGTCGAGGCCCTGGAGGCCTACGACCTGGCGGCCGGCGAGGGGACGCCGGTCGCCGCCTGCTGACGCTGGTGCAGGGGGCCGGTATCAGGCGCGGGACGTGAGCGCGGCGAGCACCCGGTCCACGCTGGAGCGGATGCCCCACCGCTCGGCGAGGGCGTCCAAGGCCTCGGGGTCCTTCGGCTCCCGCGGCAGGGCGTCGTCGACCTCGTCGACGGGGGCGTCCCGCGCGACCTGGACCACGGTGGGCGCGACGTCGAGGTAGTCGGCGGCGTCGAGCAGCTTCTGGCGCTGGGTGGCCGTGAGGCCCTTCGCACCGTGCTCGGCGGCCGCGCGGAGGCCGGCCAGGTCGCCGAATGCGGCGAGCAGCTTGGCCGCCGTCTTCTCCCCGATGCCGGGCACGCCGGGCAGCCCGTCGGAGGGGTCGCCGCGCAGCGTCGCCATGTCGGCGTAGGCCTGGCCGGACGGCACGCCGTACTTCTCGGCGAGCCGCGCCTGGTCGACGACGTCCGGGTCGCGCACGCCGCGCGCCGGGTACAGCACGCGCACGCCGGCGGCGTCGTCGACGAGCTGGAACAGGTCGCGGTCCCCGGTGACGATGTCGACGCTGGCGGGCAGCACGACCCCGACGGCGCCGGCGATGCCAGCCATCGGCATCGTGGTCGCGGCGCTGCGCGCCACCTCGCGGGTGACCAGGGTGCCGATGACGTCGTCCGCTTCGTAGCCGGGCGCACCCACGCGCGCGATGCCGAGCGCGGCCAGCACGTCGACGATGACCGGCACCTGGGGCGTGAGCGCGTCGGGCACCTCCTCGACGTCCGGCTGGCCCGCGGGCGTGGTCCGCGCGACCCGGTGCTGCTTGTACGAGCCGATCGCCTCGACGCGGAACGCCGGCCGCCAGTCCTCGTCCCAGCACGCCACGAGCCGGTCCGGCCGGTGCTCCGTGACGAGGAAGGCGATCATGTCGAGCAGGCCGCGCACCGCGTTGACGGGCGCGCCGTCGGGGGACCGCAGCGAGTCCGGCAGGCCGTAGAAGGCGCGGAAGTACAGGCTCGCAGTGTCGAGCAAGACCAGCTTGCTGCTCCGATGGCTCACGCAGCACACCCTAGCCACGAGGACGGCGCGGCGCGGGAGGGGGTCGTGCGGGCGGGGCAGGAACGCGCCCCGGACAGCACGTCGTCCGCTGCTTGACCAGTCCCGTGCACGATCAGCACGAGGGGCGGACGTGCCGTCCCGACCCCTTACCGTGTGTGTCGCCCGGACGTCGCCGACGTCTCGGGCACAGCACACGCGAGACAAGCACCCCCGACACAGGGCACGGGGTGCGGCGGACGAGGGAGGACCGGATGGCGTCGGGGAAGCGGCTGTCCACCGCGGTAGGGGTGACCGTCGTGCTGGGTGCGGTCCTCGTGGTGCTGTGGTTCGCCTGGCAGCGCTTCGACCCCGCGCCGGCCGCGCCGGTCGCCACCACGCAGGAGCTGCAGACCACGATCACGCAGGCCGACCAGGTACTGCAGGACTCGAAGGGGCGGGTCGCGGACCCGCAGGTCCGCACGGACCTGAAGGCTGCGATCGAGCGGGCCCGCGACCTCGCCGGCGACACCACCGCGGACGAGACGCAGGCCGGCGTCGCCCGCGCGGAAGCGGTCGACGCCCTCGTCGCCGCGGCGAACCGGGTGCAGGCGTCGCACGACCAGCTCGTCGCGCAGCAGGACCGGGCCCGCTGGCACGAGGCGCGAGACCGGCTGGCCGACCTGGTCGACGACGCCCAGCACGTCTGGGACGACAACCATGCCCAGGTGGAGAGCGTCGACAAGCGGTCCGGGGAGCGTCTGCGCAAGCGGCTCCGGGCCGCGAACGACCTGCTCCAGGCCGGCGAGCCCACCACCACCGAGGCGGTCGACGAGCGGATCGACGCCCTCCGCGACGCTCAGGAGAACCTCGACGCCGCCGTCCGCGACTTCGCCGACGCCCTCGAGTCCTGGAACGACCTCCAGGACCAGGCCCACGCCCGCCACTGACCCGCCGTTGGCATCGTGCGTGCTGAACTGATCCTCAAACGGCCCGTTTGAGGATCAAGTCAGCACGCACGATGACCAGGTCAGCACGCACGACGCCATTCCGGTCAGCCTCACCCGAGACGGCCGACAGCCACGCCGACGGCGATCCCGACGCCGACGGCGACGAGGGTGAGCGCCATCGTGCCGAGGGCGTTGGCGAGCGCGAGCCGCGCCCGCCCGGACCGGGCGAGCCGCACGGTCTCCACCATCGCCGTCGAGAACGTGGTGTAGCCGCCGCAGAACCCGGTCGCCACGGCGAGCCGCCACGGCTCGAGCGACGACGGGTCGCCGGCGCCGAGCAGCACGCCGGTGACCAGGCCGATGAGCAACGAGCCGGACACGTTCACCACCACGGTGGCCCACGGGAACGCCGCGCCCGGCGTCCGCGCGCGCACCGCGCCGTCGACCACGAAGCGCGCCGCGGCGCCGAGCCCGCCGGCGACCGCCACGACCAGCAACGCGACCACCGCGCTCATCGTGCCCTCCGGTCCGCGCCCAGCAGCACGCCGCCGAGGCAGGCGAGGTACCCGAGCAGGAGCGTGGCGCCCGCGTAGACCACCGCCAGCGCGACGCTGCCGTGGGTCAGCAGCCGCTCGGTCTCCAGGGCCAGCGAGGAGAACGTGGTGAAGCCGCCCAGCACGCCGGTGCCGACGGCCAGCCGCACCCGCTGCACGCCCGTGGTCTCGGGTCCGCGCGCGGCGAGCGCCTCGAGCAGCCAGCCGAGCACGAACGCGCCGACCAGGTTGGCGGTGAACGTCGCGACGGGCCAGCCGTGCACGGCCGGCCAGGCCTGCGTCAGCCCGTAGCGGGCCGCGGTCCCCACGGCACCCCCCGCGGCGACGAGCGCGACGAGCCCTGGCCGCCGGTGGGCGGGCCGCACGAGCGCGGGCGGGCGGCCCGCCGTCACGAGGCGTCGCCCGTGTGCTGGTCCGGCAGCACGACGACCGGCCGCGGCTGGTCGTGGATCAGGTGGCCGGCGACGGTGCCGCCCACGAGGTGCGTGGCCCAGCCCCGCACGCCGGGCCGGCGCGCCCCCACGACGACGAGGGCGGCGTCGTGCTCCGCGGCGATCCGTGCGAGCTCCGCGGCCGGGTCGCCGCCGGTCAGCAGGAGCCGCCACCGCACGGGACTGTCCGTCAGGGCCGCGGCGACGGCGTCGCGCAGGGCGGCCTCGTCGAGCGGCGCGGTGCCGGTGTCCGGGTCCACGGGGACGACGGCGCCCGACGGCGTTCGCACGGCGCTCTCGTCGACCACCACGCACAGCAGGTCGGCACCCAGGGCGGACGCCAGGGCCGCTGCCCGCCGGGGGACGCTCGGGTGGTGGTCGTGCGGGATGCCCACCAGCACGGGACCGGTCATGCGGTCGTCCATGCGGTCATCGTAGGCAGCGCGCCGTGCTCAGACCGTCCGGCTCACGGGCACGCCGTCCGCGTCGAGGCTCTCCGCCTCGTCGGCGCGCACGCCGAGCAGCTTGGCCGCCGGGGTGCCGGTGAAGCCGTACACGACCGCGGTGAGCAGCACGACGCCGAAGATCACCGGGACGAGCTGCGGGAACGGTGCCCCGGCGTCCTCGAACTCCAGGGCGAAGACGGACGCGGTGGACGCCGCGACGATGCCGCGTGGCGCCATCCAGCCGATCATCGCCCGGTCCGACCACCGCAGGCCCGTGCCCCAGGTCGAGACGATCGCGACCAGCGGCCGCAGCACCAGCACGAGCAGCGCGACGATCCCGGCCGTCGGCAGGGCGTACCGGACCAGCGCCTCCAGGTCGACGCGGGCCGACAGCACGATGAACAGCGACCCGATGAGGAGCAGCCCGATGTGCGTGCCGAACTCGTGCAGCGGCTCGGTCCGAGCCACGCGCTGGTTGGCGAGCGCGGCGCCCAGGGCCGTGGTCGCGAACAGCCCCGCCTCGTCGTGCCCGGCCTCGGCGAGGGCGTAGACGCCGAGGGCGAAGGCGAACGCGAGCACCACCTCGGTCTCCTTCGGCACCCGGCCGAACCGGATGAGCACGACCAGGAGGGCGGCACCCGCCGCCCCGATGAGGAGCCCGGAGCCGGCGGTCTCCAGGAGCCGGACGGGCTCGGCGTGCAGCACCACGTTCGCGACGGCGAGCGCCACGGTGGCGCCGATCGGGTCGATGAAGATGCCCTCGAAGGCGAGCACGGACTCCACGGGCTGGCGGGGGCGGATCATCGCGAGCAGCGGCCCCACGACCGTCGGTCCCGACACGATGAGGATGGCGCCGATGACGGCGGCCCGGCCCCAGGTCAGGTCGAGGAAGAGGTACGCGATCGCCGTCGCGCCCGCACCTGTCAGCAGCGCGCCGGTGGTCACCAGCCCCAGGACGGGCCGCCGCGCGCCGCCGCGCAGGCGGGTGAAGTCCAGCTTGAGCGACTCCTCGAACAGCAGCAGCCCGACCGCCATCGAGACCAGGGGGAAGAGGGCGTCGCCGAAGACGGCGTCCGGGTCGAGCCAGCCGAGGATCGGGCCGACCAGGAGGCCGAGCCCGAGGAGCACCAGGATGGACGGAACGCGCAGCGCCCGCGCGCCCACCTGGCCTGCCACCCCGAACGCCACGACGAGGGCGATCCCGCCTGCGAGAGTCATCGTCACTCCTCCGCGCCGTCGCGACGGCGCGCCTCGGCCTCGCGGGCGGCGCGCTCGCCGGCCTCGAGGTTGCGGTCGCGACGCGCGGTCCGCCCCTCGCCGGAGCGCGTCGGGTCGTGCAGCAGGTGCGACTCGATGAGCTCGTGCCGCTGCAGGAACGTGTTGGCGACGGCCTGGATCGTCGCGAGGATCGGCAGCGCGAGGAACGCGCCGAGCGCCCCGAACACCGCGCCGAACGCGAGCACGCCCAGGAACGACACGGCGGGGTTCATCTCGAGCGCCCGGGCGCTGACCCGGGGGGAGAAGATGAGGTTCTCGAGCTGCTGGTACGCGATGATGAAGACCAGCACGGCCACCGCCTGCGGCAGCCCCTGCGCCGCGAGCGCGACGGCCACGGGCAGCGCCCCGCCGATGTACGTGCCGATCGTGGGCACGAACTGCGACACGACGCCGGTGAACACGGACAGCGGCAGCGCGTAGGGCGTGTCCATGATCAGCAGGAACACGAACGTGAACACGCTCGACAGCGACGCGAGCACGATGCGCGAGCTGATGAAGTCGGAGACCTTCACCTGCGTGATCTCCCACAGCGTCAGCACCTCCTGCTGCCGGTCGGGCCGCAGCCACGCACAGATCGCCGCGCGGAAGCGCGGGCCCGCCGCGATCACGTAGTAGGTGACGAGCAGGATCGTGGTGATCGCGAACAGGACTCCCACGATGGAGACGCCCACGCTGATCGCGCCGGTCGCGACGTCCTGACCCCACTGGTCGATGGTCTGGGCGATCAGGTCGTCGGAGTCGGGGACGGTGACGTCCCAGCGCTGCTCGATGCCGGTCTGGAGGCTGGTGTAGAGCGCGGGCAGCGACGAGACGAGCTGCACGAGCTGCTGGACGAACAGGTTGCCGAAGAGGGCGAGGACGCCCAGGACGACGACGATCGCCCCGCCCAGCGCGACGCCCGCCGCCGCGCCGCGCCGCCAGCCGTGCCGCACCAGCCACACGACGATCGGTTCCAGCGCCAGCGCGATGAAGAACGCGACGAGCACGTTGACGGCCAGGCCGCCGAGCTGCCCCAGCGCGTACGAGAGGAAGACGGCGACGAACCCCGCCACCACGACCATCGCGAGCGCCCGCGGCAGCCAGCGCGGGGGGTTGCGGCTGTCGAGCTGGACGGGCCGGACGGAGTCGTCGACCTCCTCGTCGGGGGCGGTCGGCGGGGGCGCGGCCGGCCCGACGCCGGGCACGCCCTCGGGCTGCGGGGCGTCCGTGGTCATGCGGGAAAACGTAGCCCAGCGGGGCGGCCAGGGCACGACCGCACCGCCGAGAGGCGGCAAGCGCAGTGCACGCGCCCGCGGTCAGTCCTCCGCGTCGACCCAGACGCTCATCGGCCCCTCGGACCGGTTCGCCCACGCGAAGTAGGGCACGAGCTCCAGGGTGGCGTCCTCCCACCGGGCGCGGCGTGCCGGCCGGTACAGGCTCGCGTCGTCGCCGTCGGGCACCCGGCGGCGGGCGGGCAGGGAGAGGCGCCCCATGCCGCCGAGCAGCAGCTCGTCGAACCGGTACACGGGCTCGGCGTCCAGGCCGACCCGGTAGAGCCACAGGGGTGCGACGTTGTCCGCACCCTCGGCGCAGTAGACGACCGGGCCCCGCGTGACCGCGACTTTCCCGACGTCGGCGCGGACACGGTCGTCCGCCTGCACGAGCGTCGGTGTCATGTCGAGCTCGAGCGAGACGACCGTGCTCGGCGCGGAGACGTCCACGAAGACGTAGCCGTCGCGAGGCTGCTCGTCGCAGGGCACGCCGTCGACCACGAGCCGGTACGCGCCCGCGGACCACTGCGGGATCCGCACACCGAGGCGCAGGCGACGGCCGTCCGGGTTGGCGACGTCGAGGCGGACGGTGCCGCCCCAGGGCAGCTGCGACGCCTGGCTGATCCGGACACCGCCGTCGAACGTCGCCTCGCTGGCGATGTACTGGGACACGAGGACCGTGTCGTCGTCGGTCGCGGAGTAGACGTACTGGTCGACGGACGCCACGAGGCGCGCCACGTTGCTGGGGCAGCACGCGCAGCCGAACCAGTCCGCCCGCCGCGTCAGGACGTGCGCCAGGCCGGGGTTGGCGTGCCACGCGGGGTCCGCCTCGAGCGGGTTGACGTAGAAGAACGTCGTGCCGTCCTGGGACATGCCGCTGACCGCCGAGTTGAACAGCTCCCGCTCGACGACGTCCGCGAACTCGCCGTCGGGCCGCGCGCGCAGCAGGGCGCGGCCGAGGAAGGCCATCCCGACCGAGGCGCACGTCTCGCCGTACACGGTGTCGTTGGGCAGGTCGTGGTCGGTGGTGAACCGCTCGCCGTGCTGGGCGGAGCCCACCGCGCCGGTCACGTACATCCGTCGCCGCGTGACGTTGTGCCACAGGCGCTCGGCGCTCGCGGACAGCTCCGGGTCGTCGGCCAGCCGGCCGACCTGCGCCATCCCGGTGACCAGGTAGGCCAGGCGCACGGCGTGACCGTCCGCGGTGGCCATCTCGGTCACGGGCTCGGCGGCCTGGAAGTACGCCCGGTCGAAGGCGTGCATCCCGTCGATGAGGGAACGCTCGGGGCCGTCCTCGGCGACCTGCCGGTCGAAGAACTCCGGGTCCTGCCCGCGCTCGGTGAGGAAGAAGCGGGCCAGCGCGAGGTAGCGGTCCTCGCCGGTGGCCTCGTGCAGGCGGGCGAGGGCGAGTTCGACCTCGGCATGGCCGTCGTAGCCGCGCAGCTGTCCGGGTCCGCGACCGAACGCGCGGTCCAGGCAGTCGGCCATGGCGACGGCGACGCGGAGGGCCCGCTCGTCACCCGTCACCTCGTGGTAGGCGACGAGGGCCTCGATGCCGTGCCCCATCGTGTACAGCTCGTGGGACTCGCGCAGCCGCGCGAAGCGTCGCTCGGGCGCCTCGATCTGGAAGAAGGTGCACAGGTAGCCGTCGGGCTCCTGGGCGGCGGCGACGAGCTCCACGACGGAGTCGGCGAGCCGGCGCAGGTGCGCCGCGTCGGGGCGGTAGCGCAGGGCGTAGGCGACGGCCTCGAGCCACTTGTAGACGTCGGTGTCCTGGAAGACGTAGCCGGAGTGGCGGCCGCTGGCGCGTCCGGCCGCGATCTCGAAGTTCGCCACGGCGTGGCTGGAGGCGTAGCTGGCCTCGTTCCCGCCGGGCTCGTGGGCGATCTCGATGTCGGCCTCGTCCGTCATCACCCGCCACTGGTAGGGCAGGACCTCGTCGACGACCAGGTCGCGGTAGCGGACCCAGAACGGGGAGGTGATCTCGAGGGCGACCAGCGCGGGGGTGGTGCTGGGTTCGACCGGGTGTGTGGCCGGGTGTGTGGCCGGGTGGGTGACCGGGGTGGTGGTCATGACCTGCTCCTGCGGTGTCAGCGGTGCGTCTCGGGCGACGTGGGGGCGGTGCCGTCGGCGGGCGGGGCGGGCTGCTCTGCGCGCTCGGCGAGCGCGGCCAGCACGACGGGCTCGTTCCGCTCGAAGCGCCGGTAGACGAGCATCGGGACGATCCCGAGCGCGAAGGCGAGGGCGGGCAGCCAGGCGAAGGAGAACTGGATGGCGGCCAGGGCCGTGGCGGACTGCGGCTGGTCGGCGACGTAGCCGCCGGCGCCCATGATCACCGACGGCAGGAACGCCCCGAGGCCCGCCCCCATCTTGATGCAGAAGGAGCTGCCGATCGCCGTGAGGAAGCCCGCGGCGCGCACGCCGTTGCGCCACTCGCCGTAGTCGACGGTGTCGGCGACCATCGCGAAGAACAGCGCGCACGCCGTGCCGCTGCCGAGGCAGGCCACGACCCACGACGCCATCAGCAGCACGTCGTCGCCGGCGAACAGCGCCAGGCCGACCTGGCCGACGATCGCCAGCGCGAAGCCGAGGATCGTGCTGCCGTACTTCCCGAGGCGCTTCACGAGCAGCGGCACGGACGCCATGCCGGCCACCTGCACGATCGAGACGCCGTTGAACAGCGCGATCGCCGCGGTGCTGCCCTGGTTGTACTGGAAGTAGAACGGCAGCGCCGTCGTGCGGGCGGTCAGGCCCACCCAGAAGAGCACGTTGGCGACCACGAGCAGCACCCACGGCCAGTTGCCGCGCGCGGCCCGCACCGAGTCCCGCACCGAGATCGAGGTCGCCCGCTCGACGTTCTTCTCGCGCATGGTGGCGAAGGCGACCACGAGGAGCACGAACGCGACGATCGCGTACAGCCCCACGGTGAGCGACCAGCCCGACTGCGACGTGGGCGAGCCGCCGAAGAACGTGACCAGCGGCAGCACGAACGTCACCGCGAGGAAGTTGCCGACGTTGCCCCCGACCATGCGGAAGGAGTTGGCGACCGTGCGCTCCTGCAGGTTCGAGGTCAGGTTGGGCAGCACGGACGTGATCGGCGTGGACATCCCCGTGTACGTGATGCCGGCGAGGATGTAGACGACGGCCGCGTAGACCGCCTTGCCCGTGCCGTCGATCGGGGGCGTGGTGAAGAGCAGCCACACGGTCAGCGGGAACGGGATCGCCATCCACAGGAACCACGGTCGGCTCTGGCCCCACCGGCTGCGGGTGTGGTCGATGATGAAGCCCCACACCGGCGCGTCGACGGCGTCGATGATGCGCGCGGCCAGCAGGATCGCGCCGGCGGTGGCGATCGACAGCCCGTACACCTCGGTGAAGTAGTACAGGGCGTAGCCCGAGATGATGCAGTACAGCAGGTTTCCGGACAGGTCGGTGAACGCGTACGTCACCTTCCGGTACAGGGGCATCTGCGCCGTCTGCCTCGTGCCGGACGTGGCGGGTGCCTCGTCCATGACGCTCGCTGTCATAGCGCCGTCTCCCTCGTGGTACGTCGATGAACCGTCGGCCCACGGTAGGGAGCGCCGGGAGCGCTGCGCGAGGCACGCACCCCCCACCTTGGTGTGCGTTTCCGACTAGAATTCGTCACAGTGGTCCCGGGGGAACGCCAGATGGCGCGTAAAGGTGGTCGGATCCGACCTTACTCGACCGGGTGCCGCGGGAAGGCATGATGTTCGAGATCTCCCTCGCCGAGCCGATCTTCTTCTACAAGGCCGGCGAGTTCACGGCGCCCGCCGGGTGGCGGCACAAGCGCCTGCACCACCAGCGCGACTTCGAGATCTTCCTCGGCGTCACGGGGACGGTGCCCCTGCTCGTGGACGGCGAACCGGTCGAGCTGGGCCCGGGCACGTGCGTCATGACACCGCCCGGGGCGACCGTCGAGGGGGCGGCCGAGACCACCGAGGAGACGGCCTTCTACTGGCTGCACTTCTTCGCGGACTGGCAGGAGATCGAGGACGGCGGGGACCCGGGCGGCGCCCTGCCGGGGCGGTTCGCCGGCGAGCTCGACCGGGTCCGCAACGGCGGCTTCAGCGCCGTCCTCAACGACGTGTGCCTGCTGCCGCCCCGCTTCAGCCCGAGCCGGTGGCACCGGGCCGTGCTCGCCCTGCGGCAGGTGCTCGACGCCGCGAACCGGTTCCGCTACAGCCAGCGGGAGTGCGACTTCCTCACGGGGGCGCTGCTGGTGGAGCTCACGGACGACTACCTGCGGGGGCGCGGCGACGCCGTCGAGGGCCGCCGTCCGCGCGCCGCGCCGGTGGCCGAGTGGATCCGCAGCCACATCTCGGCGGACCTCACCGTCGCGGAGGTCGCGCGCAGCTTCAAGGTCAACCCCGACTACCTGAACCGCACCTTCAAGGCCGCCCACGGCACCAACCTGCGCGACTACATCCTCGACCTCAAGATCGAGACGGCGAAGGTGCTGCTGGTGCGCACCGACCTGCCGGTCGGTCAGGTCGCCCACCACTCCCACTTCCGCGACAGCCGGAACTTCCTCAAGCGGTTCCGCGAGCGCGCCGGCGTGACGCCGTCCGAGTTCCGCGCCGCGTACGCGGCGACGCACCTCAACAACGAGGTCATCGACCCGCGCATCCCCGTCCCGCAGGCCGCCGAGGCCTACCTCCGGGGTGCAGCGGACGCCCCACCCGCCTGACCCGAGAGCCTCACGAGACCTGGGTCAGAGCGCGGGCGGGTGGTCCGGCAGCCCGAAGCGGGGAAACCACGTCGCGGTGTCGAGGAAGGTCGTGATGCCGGTGATCCGGCCGCGGCCGTCGTCCTCCAGGACGGCGAGCCCCCAGGGCGACCAGCCGCCCGCGGGGTTCTGGCGGTACTGCGCGTACGCCATCGACCCGTTCGCCTGGACGGTGACGCAGCGCGAGCCCCGGCAGCCGGCGCCCGGCCCCGTCATCCAGCGGATCACCTCGCGGCTGCCGCGTACCCACATCGTGTAGGGCGGCATGTTGAGGACGGCGTCGTCGTGCAGCAGCGCGACGAGGGCCTCCATGTCGTAGCGCTCGAAAGCGTCCAGGTACCGCTCCAGCAGGTCCTGGTCGACGGGGGCCCACCGCTCGTCGTCCGCGGCGGCGTCCTCCGCCTCGGCGGCCCCGCCCGGCCGTCGCAGGCCCTTGCTGCCCAGGGTGGCGCGGGCGCGCTGGAGCGCGCTGTTCACGGACGCGACCGTGGTGTCGAGGAGCTCGGCCACCTCGGCGGCCGACCAGCGCAGCACCTCGCGCAGCACCAGCACGGCCCGCTGCCGGGCGGGCAGGTGCTGGAGGGCGGCGACGAACGCGAGGCGGATCGACTCACGGCCGACCGCGACGTCCGCCGGGTCGCCCTCGCGCGGCAGGACCGCGTCGTCGGGCACGGGCTCGAGCCACCGGTCCTCGGCGAGCACCTCGCCGAAGTACTGCTCCTCCGCGGGCTGCGGGCCGCCCAGCCCCATCGGGCGCTCGCGTCGCTTGGACGAGCCGAGGTGGTCGAAGCACACGTTGGTCGCGATGCGGTACAGCCACGAGCGCAGGGAGGACCGCCCCTCGAAGCGGTCGTAGGACCGCCACGCGCGCAGCAGCGTCTCCTGCACCGCGTCGTCGGCCTCGAACGCGCCGCCGAGCATGCGGTAGCAGTAGCCGGTGAGCTCGCGGCGGTACTGCTCGAGCAGGGCGCCGACGTCATCACCGGTGGCGGCGTCGGCCGTGGTCGATGTCGCGGGCGCGCCGCGCTGGGCAGTGTGTGTCACGTCTCACACCGTACGACGCGCCTCCGACGCGCGGCAGGGGTGTCGCCCGGGGCGACCTTCGGGGAGGGCGCCGCGCTCAGCGCCGGTCGTCGCGCAGCACGCGCTCGACCAGCGGGACCGTCCCGCTGGCGGGCGTCGGCAGCCGCACCCGCGAGACGGTGCCGGTCAGCGGCCGCGCCTCCCGGTCGATCTCGAACCACACGGTCTTGCCCTCGACCACGCCGGAGTGCCGGCCCACGGCGTCGGAGCCGTCGTGCAGCTCCACGCCCCACCGGGACGCGAGCCGGTCGAGGAACAGCACCCCGCGGCCCGACAGGTCCTGCGGCTGCGGGGACTGCAGCTCCGGCTCGGCCGTGCTGCCGTCCCGCACCCCGACGCGCAGGCGCCGGCCGTCCACCTCGACGGTCGCGGTGATGGGGCCCTCGCCGTGCTCCAGCGCGTTGGTCAGCACCTCGCTGGTCAGCAGCATCGCCGTCCGCCGCAGCTCGTCGGAGACGTCGCACGACTCGAGCACGTCGTCCACCCACCGGCGCGCCGGGCCGAGGTCGCTGAGGTCGTCGTCCGCCACGCGGCGCTCCGCCTTCGCGGGCCCGGCAGACGACGGCGGGCCGGACGGGGCGGGGACGCGCACGCGCACCGCGAGCACCGCGACGTCGTCGCGCTGCCGGTCGCCCACCAGGCCCCGCACCAGGGCGCGCGGCACGGCGGACGTCGCCTCGCCGTGCGCCGAGCGCAGCACCCGCTCCAGGTCGGCCAGGCGCTGGTCGCTCGGGACGCCGCGGCGCTCCACGAGGCCGTCCGTGTAGAGCACCAGCGTGTCGCCGGGCAGCAGACGGGCCGTGCGGTCGGCGCGCGCGGTGGACGGGACGACGCCGAGCAGCAGGTCGGGCGTCGCGTCCAGGCGTTCCACCCGGCCGTCGCGGCGCAGCACCATCGGCGGCGGGTGGCCCGCCACCGACCAGGTGAGCGTGTACGCACGCTCCGGCGGCTCCGTGCCGGCGACGGCGTCCTCCGGGCAGGGGGCGGGGTCGCGGTCCAGCCGGGCGACGACGGCGGTCGCCATCGCGCGCGGACCGAGACGCGCGTTCGCCTTGTCGAGGCGGGTCAGCAGCCCGGCCGGCGACTCGTCGTGGCTCCAGGCGAGCGCCCGCAGCATGGAGCGCAGCTGGCCCATCTGCGCGGCCGCGTGCACGTCGTGCCCCGCGACGTCGCCGATCATGACGATGGCCGTGCCGTCGTCGCGCACGACGGCGTCGTACCAGTCGCCGCCCACCTGGTCGGTGCGGGCGGCGGGGGCGTAGGTGGTCGCGATGTCGAGGTGCGCCACCGCGGGCGGCGCGGTGAGCATCGACTCCTGCAGCGTCGTCGCCACCCGGCGCCGCGCCTCCAGCAGGGCGACGCGTTCGAGGGCGAGGGCCACGTACCGGCTGATCGTCGACTCGAGGGCGGCCGTGTCGGCGTCGTGCTCGCGCGCCTGGTCCCACACGCAGGCGATGACGCCCACGACCATCCCGTTCGACATCACGGGCAGGAAGGACCGGGCGCCCTCGGAGACGGAGCCCACCGGCCTCATCTCGGGGTAGCTCGCCACCATCTCCGCGTGGTCGCGGAACCGCAGCGCGGCGCGGCTCCGCACCACGTGGGTGTCCGGCCGGGGCGCGTCCAGGCGGGTGCTGCGCAGCGCAGGCTCGCCGGGGTGGTGGTGCCCGACGGTGAAGAACGACAGGTGGCGCCGGTCCGCGTCCACCAGGGCGAGCGAGACCCAGCGGGCTCCCGTGCCGGTGCCGATGACGTGCGCGATGGCGTCCTCGACCTCGTCCAGCGTCGTGACGCGCGCGAACCGCTCCGAGAGCCCCAGCAGGAAACGCGACCGGCGGTGCGCACGGAACGCCACCTGCTCGGCCAGCCGGGCACGCTCCCGCTCCGCGCGCAGCCGCAGCTCGCCCGAGGCCGCGGCGGACAGGTCGGCCAGCGTCGCGAGGTCGGTCTCCGTCCAGGTGCGCGGCTCCGACGACACGGCCCACAGGGCGCCGACCACGTGCCCGCGCGCGTCCTCGATCGGGTACCCGGCGTAGGCGGCCAGCTCCAGGGTGCCGATGGTGTGGCGGCCCTCGACGCGCGGGTCGTCGTCCGCGTCGCCCACGACCAGCGGGGTGCGGGTCCGCGCGACGAGCGCCGTCAGCGGCCGGGGCAGCTCGATCCGGCGGCTTCGCTGCGCGCCCTCGGGGAAGCCGACGGCGCCGGGCAGGGTCTTGACGTCGCCGTCGTCGGTGAGCATGACCACCGCGGCAGCGGGCACGCCGAGCTGACGGTGCACGAGCCGCGCGATGCGGTCGAACACCTCGTCTGCAAGGGGCTCACCGACGACCTGACCGGCGGACGGCGCGGGCACACGGTCGGACGTGGCACCGGGCACGGGCCGAGGCGGCGGTCCGGGCAGCGAGCCGACAGCCTGGGCTTTCGGCACGCGCCCAGTATGGACCTTGTCGGTCACACGTTGAGCAGCCCGCGCCGGTGCGCGACCGCGACGGCCTCCGTCCGCCCTGAGACGCCGAGCTTGGCGAGCAGGTTCGACACGTGCACGCTGACCGTCTTCGTGGAGATGTAGAGCCGCTCGCCGATCTGCCGGTTGCTCAGTCCTTGGGCCACGAGGGTCAGGACCTCCTCCTCGCGTTCCGTGAGGACGGACGTCGTGCGGCGGCTGCCGGGCAGCGGCACGCGGGCGCGCCGACCCCAGGCGTGGATCGCCTCGGCCAGCGGGGCCGCTCCCATGGCGGTCGCCTCGCCGAGCGCCTCCGCCGCCTCGACCTCGGCCGCCGGGACGTCCCCCGCCGCGCGCAGCGCCTGCGCCCAGCGGAAGCGTGACCGGGCCACCTCGTAGCGGTAGCCGAAGTCGAACTCCCGGACCGTCGCCTCCCACAGCTCCGGCGCGGCCGGGGCGTCCGTGAGGGCGGCGCGCAGGCGGGAGTGCTCCGCCTCCGCCCGCTTCAGCCAGGCCCGACCCTCCGGCCCCAGGCTGCCGCCTCGCGGACGGCCGCGGCGCGCGGTCTCCTGCGCGACGGCGAGGAGCTCGTCGCCGCGGTCGAGGAGCGTCCGCGCGGCGTCGGCGTCATGGCCCCCGGCCTCGGCGTTCTCGGCGAGCCCGGCCAGGGCGAGCGCCGACAGCCAGATGCGGCCCAGGAAGTACTCCGACCAGGTCGCGCCGACGTGGGCCGCGACCTCCTCGGCCGTGGCGACGGCCTCGTCGTACCGCCCCGCCCACGTGAGCGCGTCGGCCAGCGTGCCGCCGGCGACGAGCGCGATCTGCCCGTCCACGCCCCACGACGGGCGCAGCGCCTCGGCGGCGGCGACGGCGTCGCCGCCCTCGCGGGCGGTGGTCGCGTAGAGGCGGCCGGTGTCCAGGTAGACGAGGGCGGGCGCGGGCGCGCCGTCCAGGATCGGCTGGTCGGTGAGGTCGCCGGAGAAGTACGCCACCAGCAGCGCGAGGTCGAGCAGCTGCACCCCGTACACGCCCCAGATGACGCCCGTGCTGCGTCCGCGCTCGATGCTCTCCTCGAGGACGCGCTCGGCCTCGTCGAGGTGGCCCGCGTAGAAGTGGGTGGTCGCGAGGTTGTACCAGCAGCGCATCTCGGTGCGCAGGTCGCCGGCGACCACGGCACGCTCCCGGGCGCGGTCGATCAGCGCGGCGGCGGTGTCCGGGGTGCCCACCTCCAGCACGGAGAGCGTCGCGAGGGCGTCGGCCTCCGCGCCGGGGGCGTCCGCGCGGCGGGCGACGTCGACGGTCTGCCGGGCGACGACGTCGGCCTCGTCGTCCCGGTCCACGGTGAGCAGGACGCGCGCGTGCACGGCGAGCGTCCACGCGAGCTCCGGCGTGGCGTCGGCGTCGGCCACCTCAGGGAACGGGCCCGAGACGCCCGCGCCCGTGGCGCCCGGGAGCAGGACGTCGAGCGCGGCGGTGGACTGCGCCAGGGCGTCGTCGAGGGACTCCAGGTCGAGCACGTAGCGCACCAGCACGTGCCGCAGGAGGGCCTGGCGGTCCGGCTCGCCGGTGAGGCTCTCCACGGCGCGCCGGGCGAGCTGCTCCGCCCGGGTCGCCAGCCCGGCCGAGCTCGCGGCCGCAGCGGTCTCCAGGGCCAGCGCGACGCGGTCGGCGCCCAGCAGCGCCTCGGCGTCCGGCACCGAGTCCCACAGCGAGAGCACCTGCTCCAGGTGGCGGAGCTCTTCGGCCGGGGCGAGGAGCTCGGCGGCCCGCCGGGCCGCCTCGCGCGACGCGACGAGCGCCGCCGTCAGGTCGTGGCCCTGCAGGGCGTGGTGCGCGCGCTTGGCGGCCGAGCCGAGCGCCGGGTCGGCGCCCAGCGCCTCCAGGTACGCGCGGTGCATCGTGGTGCGCTCACCGGGCAGCAGGTCCAGCACGAGGGCCTCGGCGACGAGGGCGTGCCGGAAGGCGACCTGCTGGCCCTCCACGCCCAGCACCTGCTGCGCCACGGCCTCGCGCAGGGCTGCGTCGGCGACGCCCGGACCGTCGAGGCCGGGCACGCGCGGCGCCGCCGCGCGCAGCAGGGACTCGTCGACCTGGCGGCCGGCGACCGCCGCGAGGCGGACCAGCTGCTGCACGGCGGGGTCCAGCCGCTGCAGCCGCGTGTGCAGCACGTCGGCCAGCGACCAGGGCAGCCCCATGGACGGCTGCCCGGCGTCGAGCAGCTCCTCCGCGAAGAACGCGTTGCCGTCCGACCGGCTGCGCACGGCGTCGAACTCGGCCTCGTCGAGGGGCTCGCCGCGCGTGGCGGTGGTGAACTCGCGCAGCTCGTCGGGCGTGAAGGGGGACAGCTCCACGTGCTCGACGGGGCGCTGGCGGTGCAGCTCGGCGATGACGGGGCGCAGCGGGTGGCGGCGGTGCACGTCGTCGCTGCGGTACGTGGCGACCAGCAGCAGGTGCTCCGAGCGCATCCGCGCGACCACGAACCGCAGCACGTCCCGGGTCGACTCGTCCGCCCAGTGCAGGTCCTCGAGGACCAGGACCAGCGGGGAGCCCCCGTGCCCGGCGGCGGCGAGGCTGCCCGCGACGCCGTCGAGCAGCTGCAGGCGCTCCGCGTGGTCGGTGCCGGAGCCGCTGGCCGGGTCGAGCAGCCGGGTCAGGGCGGGGCGCTCGGCGATCACCGCGGCCACGGCCGGGACCGTCCGCAGCCCGCCCAGCGCCTCCGTGAACGGCAGGTAGGGGATGCCGACGTCGCCCAGGTCCACGCAGTGCGCGACGACGACCCGCGCCCCGGCGTCGCGGGCCAGGTCCGCAAGGTGCGTGACCAGGCGCGTCTTGCCGACGCCGGCGTCCCCGCCGAGCAGCAGCACGCCCGGCTCGCCTCCCGCGGCACGCTCCAGCGC
>NZ_JBHUWC010000045.1:0-23938 GCF_042670225.1 Isoptericola sp. NPDC057191
GTTGTACACCTTCTGACGCTTCAGAAGGTGTACAACCGCCTGTTCGGCCGCTACGCGAAGGCGAAGAGCGGGCCGAAAGCCACGACGACGACGGCCGCCCACACCGGGTAGGCCGGCAGGAAGCGCGTCTGCCAGCGGGTGAGCGCGCCGAACGACCGGCGGTCGCGCAGGAACCCGAGCAGCAGCCAGCCCGAGCGCGCCAGGTGCACGAGCAGCAGGAGGTTGAGGCCGAGGGCGGCCGCCTTGTTGGGGCTGACGCCGAACTCGGCGATGCGGGTCAGCATCGCCGTCAGGGCGACGGCGTCCACCGCGAGGGCGGCGACGACGAGCGCCAGCTGCAGGGCGTCGAACCAGCCCGGACGGGCGAGCGAGTCGCGCGCGGACACCGAGTAGAGCAGCAGGCACAGCACCAGCACGAGGATCGCGTCCATGAGGATGAGCAGGTCGCGGTCCGTGTCGGCGAGGTTGCCGGCCGTGAGCAGCACGACCAGCGTCACCAGGAGCATGACGAGCGTCAGCGGTGTGAACACACGGGTGAGCACCGGGGCGATGTTCTCCACGACGTCCTGCTTCGCCTCGACCAGCCATGCCCCGACGACGACGGCGCCCGGGACGGCGAAGGGCAGGATCCAGTTCTGCATCGCGGGTTCGATGTCCACGCCGACCAGGTTGAGGGTGGCCGCCGTGAGGCCCAGGAGCACTCCGCCGCCGATGGCGAGGAGCGTGACGTACACGACCAGCTCGCCGGTGAACCGCGCGAAGTCCATGCGCGGCTCCTCGGCCCGCCACCGGCCGCCCACGTAGGTGACGCCGACGAGCGCCCACAGCACGAGCGGGGCGTGGATCGCCGCCAGCAGCACGGTGGAGCCACCGAGGTCGTACGGGTAGACGTTGAGCACCACGGCGAGCGCGGCGAACGGCACCAGCAGCCACAGCAGGACGCGTGCCGAGACGCGGCGCTTCCACGCGAAGTAGGCGGCGAGGAAGGGCGCGGTGAGCAGCGGTAGGTTGCGCACGAGCGCGGTGTCCTCGTGGATCGCGGCGAGGCCGATCTTGGCGGCGACGCCCGCCCCCACCGCGAGCGCGAGGACGACGGCGAGCTCGCGCCAGGTCGGGCCCGCGGCGCCCTCGGGGGCGTCGTCCGGCACGAGCACGAGCTGCTTCCACAGCCGTTCGGAGTGCTCGCGGGCGAACTCGCGGGAGACCGCGTCGAGGTTGCCCATGCGCCGGACCGCGACGAGGAACGCCTCGCCGTCGTCGAGCCCGGTGGCGGTCAGGTCGCTCACCTGCCCGCGCAGGTGGTCCTCCATCTCGTCGACGTCGGCGGCGGAGATGGCGCGGCGCCGCTGGACGTAGGAGCGCCACTGGTCGATCTGCGCCTCGAGGCGCTCGTGCTGCTCGGCCATCACGCCCACCCGTCCGCGAGCGCCGGGCGGGAGGCCGGGCCGGAGCCGGGTGCCTGGGCGGCTCGCCAGACGTGCTGGAGCACGTCCGCGACGACGGACCACTGCTGCTGCCGCTCGGCGAGGGCGTCCCGGCCTGCGGGGGTGATCGCGTAGTGCTTGCGGCGGCGGCCGGCCTCGGAGGTGCCCCAGGTCGCGACGACCAGGTCGAGCCGCTCGAGCCGGTGCAGCAGGGGGTACAGCATCCCGTCGGTCCACTGCATGCGGCCGCCCGACAGCTCGGTGACCCGCTTCAGGATGGCGTACCCGTAGGACTCGCCCTCGGCGAGTATGCCCAGCACGAGCGGGGTGGCGGACGCCGCCACCAGGTCTTTGTCGAAGCGCACGTCGGCTCCCGATATCTAGAACTACTAGGGGTGCTGAACCTAGCAGATCTAGGGGTGTGACAACAGTGCCCGCGAGAGACCGGCGGGACGGATCGTCATCCAGCGGACCTTCAGGGTTCATCCGGGGTTGGGCGGGCCGTCGCGGGGCGTCGGTGTCATCGGTCCATGACTCGCTCACAGACGCACGCCCGCCTCCTGCGGACGGTCGCTGCGGCGACCGCCGCGGTCGTCGCTCTCACGGCTGCCGGCTCCGCAGCGGCTGCCGGCGGCCGCCCCGACGGTGCCGGCGCCGAAAGCCCCCACCACCGCGGGGCAGCCACCACCCACCTCGTCCCCACCCTCGAGGGCCGTGCCACCCTGTCGGCCGACTACCTCGCGGAGGGCCCGCCGTCAGGCGCCGCGGCCTCGGCGGGCAACGGTCGCCAGGGGCCGTGGGACGGCCAGGTCGTCCCCGGCTTCTCGGCCATGGTCGACAACGGGGACGGCACGTTCTGGGCCCAGCCGGACAACGGCTTCGGCGCGAAGGGCAACTCCGCCGACTTCCTGCTGCGCAGCTACCTGGTGCGTCCCGACTGGGACACCGGCCGCTCCGGCGGCACGGGCCGCAAGGGTGGGTCGGGGTCGGGACAGATCAAGGTGCTGGACCACATCTCCTACAACGACGCGAACGGACTCCTGGACTTCGACATCGTGCGCGGGGACACGCGCGAGCGGCTGCTCACGGGCGCCGACTTCGACATCGAGTCCGTGGCGCGCGCCGACGACGGCACGCTGTGGGTGGGCGAGGAGTTCGGACCGTTCCTGCTGCACTTCGACGCCGACGGGACGCTGCTCGACAAGCCCTACCCGCTGCCGGGCGGCCTGAAGTCCCCCCAGAACCCGTACCTCGCCGCGGGCGAGACCCCGACCGTGCGCGCGAGCCGCGGCTTCGAGGCCATGGCGCGCTCCGGGCGCTACCTCTACCCGGTGCTCGAGGGTGCGCTGACCACCGACGCGGACCAGCGCCGTCGCGTGATCCACGAGTTCGACACCCGCCGCGGGCAGTACACCGGCCGCACGTGGGCGTACCAGGCCGACCAGGAGGCGAACGTCGTCGGGGACGCGTTCACGGTCGGCAAGAACCGCTTCTGGGTGGTGGAGCGGGACGACTTCGAAGGCCCCGCGGCGGTCACCAAGCGCGTCTACGAGATCGACCTGACGCGTACCGAGCCCGACGGCTCCGGCGGCCGCTACGTCCGCAAGGACCTCGTCCTCGACGCGCTGCGCGTCGCCAACCCGCGCGGCATCGACGCGGGGGAGGGGTACGGCCTCGGCGAGACGTACGCGCTGCCCGTGCAGTCGTTCGAGACGGTGCTGCGCCTGCGCGACGGACGCATCCTCATCGCCAACGACAACAACTACCCGGGCAACTCCGCCCGCCGGCCCGGCACGCCCGACGACACCGAGATGGTCGTCATCGACCTGCGCAAGACGCGGACGCCCGACGACGGCGTGACCGTGATCGGGCACCGGGGGGCGTCCGGGTACCGGCCCGAGCACACCCTCGCCTCCTACGAGCAGGCGATCCTGCAGTGCGCGGACGTCATCGAGCCCGACGTCGTGCCCACGAAGGACGGCGTGCTCGTCGCACGGCACGAGAACGAGATCGGTGGCACGACCGACGTCGCGAAGCACCCCGAGTTCGCCGCGCGCCGCACCACCAAGACGGTCGACGGCGCGGCGGTGACCGGCTGGTTCACCGAGGACTTCACCCTCGCGGAGCTGCGCACCCTGCGGGCCGTGGAGCGCCTGCCCCAGGTGCGGCCGGGCAACAAGGCCTTCGACGGTCTCTACCAGGTGCCCACCCTCGACGAGGTGCTCGACCTCGCCCGGCACTCCCAGACGTGCGACGGCCGCCCCGTCGGCGTGGCCCCGGAGACCAAGCACCCGACCTACTTCGCGTCGATCGGGCTCTCGCTGACCGCGCCGCTCGTGGCGGAGCTCGGCGCCCACGGCTACGACTCGCCCCGCGACCCGGTGGTCGTGCAGTCCTTCGAGACCGGGAACCTGCGCGAGCTCGACAGGCTGACCGGCGTGCGCCTGGCCCTCAACGTGTCCGCGAGCGGCGCGCCGTACGACCTCGTGGCGGCGGGCGACCCGCGCACGTACGCCGACCTCGTGACGCCCGCGGGCCTGCGGGGCGTGGCCCGGTACGCCGACATCGCCAGCCTGGAGAAGAACGTCGTCGTCCCGCGCGACGCGGACGGCACGCTCGGCGAGCCCACCTCCGTGGTGCGGGACGCTCACCGGGCCGGGCTCGACGTGTACGCGTGGACGTTCCGCGCGGAGAACCAGTTCCTGCCCGCCGAGTACCGCTCCTCGGCGGACCTCACGGCCCACGGTGACCTGGCCGGCGAGCTCGACGCGTTCCTGGACACCGGACTGGACGGCGTCTTCGCGGACCAGCCCGGGCTCGCCGTCGCCGCGCTCGCCGCGCGGGACTGACGAGCACTCACGGCACGCGCGGGGGTCGGCGGGTGAAACCGCTGTCCCCCGCGCGTCCGCGCTGCTCACGGCCTAGTATCGCGCTGTGCGGACCCTGCCGCGTCACGCGACCTCTTTCGCCTCGCACCGAGTCGTCCGCTCGACCGCCCTCGTCCTCACCGCGGTGGTGGCGTTCGGGACGGCGACTGCGGTCGCGTCGTTCGTCGACCTGCGCTCCCAGATCGACGTGTCCGACGTCGACGACCTCCTCGCGGAGGACGACCGTCCGCCCGCGGTCGCGACCGAGCAGGACCCGAGCGACCCGTTCGCCGGCAAGGACCTCAACATCCTCGTGATGGGCACCGACTTCCGCGACGCGGCGAACGCCGAGATCGCCGGCGCGGGCGACGAGTTCCACTCCGACACGACGCTGCTCGTGCACATCTCCGGGGACCGCAGCCGCATCGAGGCGGTCTCGATCCCGCGCGACTCCCTCGTCGACATCCCGTCCTGCAAGCTCCCGGGCGGTGGCAGCACCGCGCCGCAGACGAACGCGATGTTCAACACCGCGTTCGCCCTCGGCGGTGGTCCGGGCAAGGACGTCACCGGCGCGGCGGCCTGCACGATCCACACGGTCGAGAAGCTCACGGGCGTGCGGATCGAGGACCACGTCGTCGTGCAGATGAACGGCGTCATCGGCGTCGTCGACGCCATCGGCGGCGTCACCATGTGCCTGCCCGAGGCGGTCAAGGGGCAGCGGGTGGACCTCGACCTGAAGGCCGGGCGGCAGAAGCTCGACGGGTACACGGCGATCAACTTCCTGCGCGCCCGCAAGGGCGAGGGCATGGGCCTCGAGATCGGCAGCGACCTCAAGCGCATCGAGCGGCAGCAGGCGTTCTTCGACGCGACGATGCGGGAGATCCTGTCGCAGAACGTCATCACCGACTCGCCGCGGCTGTACCGCATGGTGCGGAAGATCCTCGGCTCCATCTCGACCGACCCGGACCTCGCCAGCCCGACGGCGCTCGCCGGCCTGGCGTGGAGCATCCGCGACATCGACCCCGCCCGGATCGTGTTCACCTCCGTGCCCGTCGTCGACTCCGTGAGCCAGCCCGGCCGGGTGGAGTGGACGTCCGCGGCGGACGAGATCTGGGCGCGCATCCGCGCCGACAAGGCCCCGCCCGGCACGCCGGCAGCGGAGAAGAAGAAGGGGGCGAAGGCGTCCTTCTCGCCGAAGCCGACGGGCGCGACGCCGGTCGACGACGACGTCGCGTCCCCCGGCAAGCAGGCGGGCGAGAAGTCCTCCTCGCCGTCCCCGTCGCCCAGCCCCTCGCTGCTGCCGGGCGTCTGCGCCTGACCCTGGGGGTCTCTCCGTCTGCGCCTGGCCCTCGGTCGTGCCGACCTCGGGCCGACCTCGGGCCGAGCTCAGCGCTGCGGGAGGACGCGGCGCGCCTCGGCACGCAGGGCGCCGGTGACGCGGTCGAGGACCTCCGAGCGCAGCTTCCACTGCTGCAGGTAGACCGGCACGTCGACGACGGCGTCGTCGGCAAGGGTCCGCACCTCGCCCCGCTCGAGGGCGTCCCCGAGCACCGGGAACCGGGCGTCCGGGCCGGGGAGCGGTCCCCACATGCCCCAGCCGAGGCCGCGGCGCACCGCGTCGAGGTACTCGGCCGTGCTCGGCACGTGATGGCGGGGCGGGTCCGGCACCGCCGCGCCCGTCGCGGCGGCACGGTCGCGCAGCCAGACGTCCTGCAGGTCGTCGGCGCGGTTGAAGACGACGACGGGCGCGCGGCCGAGCGCGTCGGCCGTGGGGCCGTCGGGGAACCAGCGCTCGATCATGGCGGGGGTCGCGACGGGGCGGTACCGCGTGATCCCGAGCGGGGCGGAGCTGCAGCCCTGCACGGGCTCGCGCTGGGAGGTGATCGCGGCCATGACGACGCCCGCGGGCAGCAGGTCCACCGTGCGGTCCTGGTCCTCGCGGTACAGGTCGAAGCAGACCCCCTCCACCTGGGCGAGGGCGGGCAGCACCCAGGTGGCCAGCGAGTCGGCGTTCACGGCCAGCGGCACGGTGACGGGCCGGCGGGCGTCGCCGGGATCGCCGCCGTCGTCCGTGGCGCCGGGGCCGAGCGCGCGGCTCGCCTCCGCCCCGAGCAGCTCGACCTGCCGTGCCAGGCGCAGCATCGTGCGGCCCGGCTCCGTGGGGGCGACCGGACGGGTGCGGCGCACCAGCACCGAGCCCGCCGCGTTCTCCAGCGCGCGCACGCGCTGGCTCACCGCCGACGGCGTCACGTGCAGCGCCCGCGCGGCGCCCTCGAACGAGCCCTCGGTGATGACGGCGGCCAGCGCCTCGAGCTGGCGGGAGTCCCATCGCACCTCTCCACCGTAGATGAAGTTGTGCTGCATCAGCGGAAGAAACCGTAGATGGACTTCAGCGGATGGGACTGCCTAGCGTCGTCGTGTGCTCACCGTCCTCGCCGGCCTCGCCTTCGGCCTCTCGCTCATCGTCGCCATCGGCGCGCAGAACGCCTTCGTGCTGCGCCAGGGCGTGCGCCGTGAGCACGTCGGCGTCGTCGTCGCCGTCTGCGCCGCCTCCGACCTCCTCCTGTACGCGGCGGGGACCGCGGGGCTCGGTGCGCTGGTCGTGAGCCACCCGGCCGTGGTGGAGGTCGCGCGCTGGGCAGGTGCCGTCGTCGTCCTCGGCTACGGCGCCCTCGCCGCCCGGCGGGCATGGCGAGGCGACGAGGCCGGCCTGAAGGCGGCAACTGACCGCAGCGTCCCCGACGCCGGCCGGCGGGTGCGGCCCGTGCTGCTCACGGCCCTCGCACTCACCTGGCTGAACCCGCACGTGTACCTCGACACGGTGGTGCTGCAGGGGTCGCTCGCCGCGTCGCACGGCGACGCGCGCTGGCTGTTCACCGCCGGGGCGATGGTCTCCAGCGTGCTGTGGTTCGTCGGCCTCGGGTACGGCGCACGGCTGCTGGCCCCCGTGCTCGCACGGCCGGGCGCCTGGCGCGTCGTGGACGCCGTCGTCGCGGCCATCATGCTGGTCGTCGCAGTCAGCCTGGTGCTGCCCGCGCTCTGACCTCCCGAGCCGAGCTGCTCCCCACCGTGCCGAGGTAGCACGCACGCCACTGAGGTAGTGCCACCCATGCCGAGGTAGCACGCGAACTGCCGAAGTAGTACGCGAACTGCCGAGGTAGCACGCGAACTGCCGAGGTAGCACGCGAACTGCCGAGGTAGAGCGGCGTGGCGCGAGGTATGCGGGCTAGCGCGGGAGCCGGTGGAGGCGCTCGACCGCCTCGCGCAGCACGTCCTCGCGCTTGACGAACGTGAACCGCACGCGCGCCGCGAGAGCGCTCGCCGTGGGGGAGCCGGTGCGGCAGAACGCGGACACCGGAATGCCCACCACCCCTGCGAGCTCCGGCAGCCGCCGGGACAGCTCGTGCCCGTCTGCGACACCGAGTCGCTCGGCAAGATGCTGCCCGTCGGCCACCACGAAGTACGTGCCCTGGGGGACGACGACGTCGAGGCCGGCGGCCGTCAGCCCCTCGCACAACAGGTCGCGGCGGGAGGCGAGCGACGCCGCGAGGGCGCGTGGGGCGGCGTCGTCGTCGAGCGCCTGGGCGATGGCGGGCTGGAAGGGGGCGCCCGAGGTGTAGGTAACGAACTGCTTGACCGTGCGCACCGCGGTGACGAGCCCCGCCGGACCGTGCACCCAGCCCACCTTCCAGCCGGTGAGGCTGAAGGTCTTGCCGCTGGAGGACACGGTGAGCGTGCGTTCGCCCATGCCGGGCAGGGTGGCGATCGGCACGTGGGTGGCGTCGTCGAACACCAGGTGCTCGTAGACCTCGTCGGTGAGGACGAGCAGGTCGGCGTCGCGCGCGACGGCGGCGACCTGCTCCAGCTCGACGCGCGTGAGCACGGTGCCCGTGGGGTTGTGCGGGGTGTTGAGGACGATGAGCCGCGTGCGCGGGGTGACGGCGGCGCGCAGGGCGGCGGCGTCGAGCCGGAAGTCGTCGGCGGTCAGCGGCACCGGCACGTGCGTCGCGCCGGCCAGCGCGATCCCCGCGGCGTGCGAGTCGTAGAACGGTTCGAGCGTGATGACCTCGTCCCCCTGGCCGACGAGCGCGAGGAGCGCCGCGGCGATCGCCTCGGTGGCGCCGGTGGTGACCAGCACCTGGGAGTCCGGGTCGACGTCGAGGCCGTAGTGGCGGCGCTGGTGGTCCGCGATCGCGCGGCGCAGCTCGGGCGCGCCGTCGCCCGGTGCGTACTGGTTGCGACCGGCGTCGATCGCGTCCTTGGCTGCCGACCGGATGAACTCCGGCCCGTCGACGTCGGGGAAGCCCTGGCCCAGGTTGATCGCGCCCGTGCGCGCGGCGAGCGACGTCATCTCGGCGAAGATCGTCTGCGCGACGGCGTCGTCCGCGCCGAGCAGTCCCGTCGCGCGCGCGACATCGGTCCAGCGGCCGGGCGGGGGAGAGGTCGGCATGGCTCGACCCTAGCTCTCGGGCAGGGGGGCGCAGCGCCCGCGCTCGCAGGCCCCTCGACGCTCCGGTGGCTGGAGGTCGTATTGATGTGCCAGGGGCGGCAGGAGCGTGTCCCCGGGCCCGCCCGCGTCGACGGCAGAGCGGGATCCACCTATCTGGAGAGCAGAGATCGACTGCCAGGAAAGGGGCGTGATTTCTCGACAATCTGGAAGGGCTTGCTTATTTGAAATTCGTGCGCAGTGGAGGTTGCTTTGCAAAGAATTATGGGTACGCGCGGAGAATTCTACATCCGGGGCTCCCGGACTGAAGTCGTTGTGCAGAGTTTGCACGTAGGTCGCCTCGCCGTGCAGGCGCAGCGTGGGCGTGGCTCACTCGAACTCGGTCGCCGGACGCTCAGGCGGCGCCTGACGGGGGTGCGCAGGCGCAGTGCGCTGATACTCAAGCGCCATTCCTGGCGCAGTCGCGATCCGAGCCGATGAGCCGGGGCCCGGGATGTGCTGCACGTCGCAGTGACGACACCTTCTGAAGGGAGAGCGCATGACGTTCGACGACGTGGCGCGAATCGTCGCAGCCGTCGCGATGGTCGCGGCTGTCGCGATCAACTGGGGTAGTTCCGGGGCGATGGCGACGTCCTGCATCGCCGTCCTGCTCGTGCTGTCCGCCGTCCTGAACTGGTGGGCCCGGCGGCGCGCTTCGGCCGCAGGTCCGGATTTCGCGCGAGACGACGCCGACGCCAGTGCTGGCTCCAAGATGGACACAGGCACGGCGCGGGCCGAGCGTGACGGCGCGGGCCGCCGGCTGACGCGCCCCGGTGGTGTCGTCCTTCTCGCAGTCGTCGTGGCGCTGTCGGGTTGCACGCTCTCAGTCGGCGCCAACAACGGGCCGATCGACCTGTCGACCAACACCACCATGAACTGTGGCCCGACCAGCAAACCCGTGCAGTCGGACGGCGAGCTCATCCTCGAGAACACCGGTGGCGACACGGTCGTGATTACCCGCGTCGATCTCGTGGACGCGGACGGCGTCGAGCTCGATGGTGCCTACGTCACCGATCTCGCCCTGCAGGGCGACGCGCAGGAAGCCGTGTTCGGCATCGGACTGCCTGTGCCGAAGGCTGGGGAGAGCTGGCTGTGGGACGAGCGGCGGGATGCGGTCGGTGCCGAGATCGAGCCCGGCGGCAGGTACAGCTTCTTCACGTTCCTGAGGCCCGATGCTGCGGGTGGATCGTTCACGGCGACCCGGGTCACCTACAGCTCTGACGGAGCACGGCACCAGATTGCCCAGACAGACATCGCCTGGACGTTTCAGGAGGAATGCTGACCGAGCGGCGGGGTGCTCTCGCTGATGGCGGAGGCGTGGCGCACGCCGTGTAAAGGAAACCAGGCACAGCGACCCTGGGCGCGCGCGTCACGGAAGTCGACGCGTGCCCCTCAATATCAATTCCGCTTTTCAGATTGTTCACACGTCGTCGAAATGGGCGCCTCGGTGGCCATTCGCCGGCGGGGCGTCACGCGAGTTCGTTTATCCACAGGGGATCCGCGAGCGGCTGCTCGAATGTCTAATCTGGGGCAGCATTCGCCGCCGGGTGCGGCCATTCGACGAGAGGGAGATCAGTGCCGAACGACGCCCTGGCGCCCACCGGCGCCGCCGCGATCCTCGAGCACGAGGTCCGCGAGCTGGTGCGCCGGCGCGCGCTCGACCCCGTCCGTGACCGTGCAGGGCTCGAACGCCTCGTCTCCGAGGCGGTCGCGGACTATGCCGACCGCGCCACACGAGGCATCGTGCCTCCTCTCATGGATCCGCAGGAGGCGGCCCGGGCCGTCGCCGACTCTCTCGGTGGCCTCGGCCCGCTGCAGCGCTATGTCGACGACCCGGAGGTCGAGGAGATCTGGATCAACGCACCCGCCAAGGTGTTCGTCGCCCGACGCGGGGTGCCCGAGCTGACGACGACGCTCCTCACGACGGGACAGGTGCGCGACCTCGTGGAGCGGATGCTCAAGGCGTCCGGGCGTCGGCTCGACCTCAGCAGCCCGTTCGTGGACGCGTCGCTGCCGGGCGGCGAACGCCTGCACGTGGTCATCCCCGATGTCACGCGTGAGCACATGGCCGTGAACATCCGCAAGCACCTGGTACGGGCGGACCACCTGGACCACCTGGTGCGGCTCGGCTCCCTCACGTCGCACGCCGCCGCGTTCCTCGACGCGGCCGTGCGGGCAGGCCTGAACGTCCTCGTCTCCGGGGCGACGCAGGCAGGCAAGACGACGATGCTCAACGCGCTCGCAGGCTCCATCCCGGCCGGCCAGCGGGTCATCTCGTGCGAGGAGGTCTTCGAGGTTCGTTTCGCCGCCCGCGACCACGTCGCGATGCAGTGCCGCCAGCCCAGCCTCGAGGGCACCGGCGAGATCCCGTTGCGCCGCCTCGTGAAGGAGGCGCTGCGGATGCGGCCGGACCGCATCGTCATCGGCGAGGTGCGCGAGGCAGAGAGCTTCGACATGCTCGTGGCGCTCAACGCCGGAATCCCGGGCATGTGCACGGTGCACGCCAACTCGGCCCGCGAAGCGGTCACCAAGATGTGCACGCTTCCCCTCCTGGCGGGCGAGAACGTGTCCGATCGCTTCGTGGTGCCCACCGTGGCGTCCGCGATCGACGTGGTGGTGCACCTCGACGTCGCGGCGGACGGCGCACGTCAGGTGCGGGAGCTCGTGGCCGTGACGGGCCGCGTCGAGGCCGACCGTGTCGAGACCGCGGGGCTGTTCCACCGGCTGCCCGCCGAGCAGGGCGGTGACCTTGTGCGCGGCGACGGCTTCCCGCCCGGTGCGGAGCGGTTCGCACGGGTCGGGGTCGACGTTCGCGCTCTCCTGACGGGCGGACGTTGATGGGAGTGGTGGTCGGCCTCCTGCTCGGTGCGGGTCTCGCGTGCGTGTGGCTGTCGTTCTGGGAGCCGACCGGGCGCCCGCGCCGCCGCGCGGGCCGGGTCGTCGCCGTCCAGGACCTGTTGGTCCAGGCGGGGGCACCGTCGGTCACCCCGGCGGCTCTGTGGTGGCTCAGTGCCACGGCCGGGCTGTTCGTGCTGCTCGCCGGGTTCGCGCTGACGCGGTCCCCGACCATCTCCGCCTGCTTCGCCCTGATGGCCGCCGTCGCACCCGAGGCCCTCGTCCGGGTCCGCGCGCGCCGGCGCCGGCTGGACCTGCGCGACGTCTGGCCCGAGGTGGTCGACCACCTCGCGTCCGGCGTGCGCGCCGGCCTGTCGCTCCCCGAGGCGCTCGCCCAGCTCGCCGAGCGCGGCCCGGTGGAGCTGCGCGAGCCGTTCGCCCGCTTCGCGGCGGACTACCGGGCGACCGGACGCTTCGGCGACTGCCTGGACCTGCTCAAGGCCCGTCTCGCGGACCCCGTCGCCGACCGGATCGTCGAGGCGCTACGGCTCACCCGCGAGGTCGGCGGTACCGACCTGGGACGGCTGCTGCGCACCCTGTCGTCGTTCCTGCGCGAGGACGCCCGCACGCGCGGGGAGCTCGAGGCGCGCCAGTCGTGGACGGTGAATGGGGCTCGCCTGGCTGCTGCGGGCCCGTGGGTGGTGCTGGCGTTCCTCGCTTCCCGGCCGGAGACCGCGCAGGCGTACGACTCGGCCGCGGGCGTCGCCGTCCTCGCGGCAGGGGCGGGGACGTCCGCCGTGGCCTACTGGTTGATGCGCCGTCTCGGTCGCCTCCCCGAGGAGGGGCGGGTGCTGCGATGACGAGTCTGTCGTTCTCCGTGACCGGAGCACTGTTGGGCTTGCTCGGCGGCATCGGCCTCCTGCTGGTGGTCGGGGGGCTGCGCGCACGACGCATCACGCTCGACCAACGGCTCGCCCCGGCGCTCCGCCCCCGCGACGCGACCTCCGGCCTGCTGCGCGAGCAGCCGGTCCGCACGCCGTTCCCGGTGATCGAGCGGTTGCTCGCCCCCTGGGTCGCCGACGCCTCGCACTGGTTCGAGCGGCTCGGGTCCACGCGCGCTGACGTCCGACGACGTCTGGACCGTGCGGGCTGGGCGGAGAGCGTCGAGGCGTTCCGTACCCGGCAGGTCGTCTCGGCCGCCCTCGGGCTGGCGGCCGGCCTCGTGCTGGCGCTCGTGCTCGCCACGACCCGGGGCTCCTCGCCGGTGCCGCTCGCGGCGCTCGTGCTGCTGTGCGGGGCGGGTGGCTTCGTGCTGTGCGACCAGTGGCTCAGCCGCGCCGTGCGCCGCCGTGAGGAACGGATGCTGGCCGAGTTCCCCACGATCGCCGAGCTGCTCGCCCTCGCGGTGACCGCCGGGGAAGGCCCGGTGCCCGCCCTCGAACGAGTGGCCTCGACGGCGCGCGGCGAGCTCTCCGGCGAGATCGCGACCATGCTCGCCGACGTGCGCGCCGGCGCACCGATCGCCGTCGCGCTCACCGTGATGGCCGACCGCACCGGCCTGCCCTCCCTCACCCGGTTCGCCGAAGGAGTGGCCGTCGCCATGGAACGCGGCACCCCGCTCGCCGACGTCCTCCGGGCGCAGGCACAAGACGTGCGGGAGTCCGGCAGGCGTGCCCTCATGGAGGCCGGCGGCAAGAAGGAGGTCGCGATGCTCGTCCCTGTCGTCTTCCTCATCCTCCCGGTCACCGTCGTCTTCGCCGTGTTCCCCTCGCTCGCCACCCTCCATATCGGATTCTGACCGGTCGCACCGGCCACCGGCCCGCCACCAGTCGTCGACCACTCGCCACCGAACCCACCGCCGACCCGCGGCGCCACCGAAAGGACGACCATGCAGCACGACCAGACCACGAAGCACTCGCACGAGCGCCCCGCACCGGACGACCCCGAGCGCGGTGACGTGCCGGGCTGGGTGCTCGTCACCCTGATGACGGCAGGCCTGGTCGTCGCGCTCTGGGCGATCGCCGGGCCCCTCCTGGAGAACGCGTTCACGCAGGCGATCTCGAGCGTGACGGGACGATGAGATGGCGATCGGGCGACTGCACCATCTGATCGTCGACTGCCCCGAACCGCGGGCGCTCGCGGAGTTCTGGGCGGCGGTCCTCGGCGAGGAGATCACGTACGCGGACGACGACTTCGTCGTGGTCGCGCGCAGCGACCGGCACTCCGGGCTGGCGTTCCAGCGCGCGCCCGACCACCAGGCGCCGGACTGGGGCGACCCGCGAAGGCCGCAGCAGATGCACCTGGACGTCATGGTCGACGACGTGCCTGCCGCCCATCGCCAGGTGCTGGCCCTCGGCGCACGACGCCTCACCGCCGCCGCGCCGGGCGCGGGGGAGGGCGACGTCTACGCCGATCCTGCCGGGCACCCGTTCTGCCTCATCCCCCGCCCGGGGTGGGCCCCGCCGGTCGCCGGCGAGCACCGGTGATGCCGTGCCGGGTCGCCCCGGAGCAGTCAGACGACGAGGCCGGGTCGGCGGTGGCCGAGTTCGTCATGGTCGCCGCCCTGGTGCTCGCCCTCTTCCTCGGCGTGGTGCAGCTGGCGTTCGCGCTGCACGTGCGGGCGCTGGCGGTCGACGCCGCGGCCGAGGGTGCCCGTGTGGCGGCCCGTGCCGACCAGGACCTCGCCGGCGGGGCCGTCCGTACGCGTGAGCTCCTCGCCGCGGCGCTCAGCAGCCGCTACGCCGGTGACGTGTCCGCACGCAGCACGGTGCAGGACGGCCTGGACGTGGTCGAGGTGACGGTGCGGGTTCCCCTTCCCGTAGTGGGGCTGCTCGGCCCGTCGGGTGTCCTCACCCTGCGGGGGCACGCGTTGGAGGAGGCATGACCGCCCAGCTCTCCGGCGGGACCGCCCCCACCCCCGACCTCGAGGCCGGGTCTGACACCGAGGCCAGATCTCACCCCGAGTCTGGATCCGTTCCGGAGTCCGGATCCGACCCGGAGTCCGGCGCCGCGCTCGTCGAGTTCCTCGGCACCGCGGTGCTGCTGCTGGTGCCGCTGGTCTACCTCGTGCTGACGGTCGCGCAGGTCCAGGCGGGAGCGTTCGCGGTCGAGGGCGCGGCGCGGGAGGCGGGCCGGGCGATGGTGACGGCCGACTCGTCCGCGGCCGGCGGCCAGCGCGCGCGGGCCGCCGCCGGCATCGCGTTCGCCGACCAGGGCTTCGTGACGACGGACGGGTCCGTCTCCCTCGAGTGCTCGGCGGACCCGTGCCTGACACCCGGCGCGTCGGTCGCCGTCCGTACCCGCCTGGTGGTGCCGCTGCCGTTCGTTCCCGCCGCGCTGCGCGGCTGGGTGCCCCTGGAGATCCCGGTCACCGCGACGCACGTCGCCACGGTGGACGAGTACGGGCAGGCGCGCCCATGACCGTGCACCGCGCCCCCCGGCACCGGAAGGACCAGGGCACGGGCGAGGACGGCCGCATCATGCTGCTCACGGCGGGCGTGGTCGCCCTGGCGCTGATGATCGTCGGCATGGTCGCCTCCGTCACGGCGGTCCACCTCGACCGCAAGCACCTGTACGACCTGGCGGACGCGCTCGCGGCCGACGCCGCCGACGCGATCCCGCCCGAGAGGGCCTACTCAGGCTCGCCCGACCAGGCGGGCTCGTCCGCGGGCGAAGGGTGGCGCGTCCTCACGTCCGCCGACGTCGAGGCGTCGGTGCACGACTACCTCGCGACGCATCCGGCACAGTCGGCGAACCTCGACGGGCTGCGGCTGGTGGAGGCGTCGTCCCCCGACGGGCGGACCGCGCGCGTGAGCCTGGCCGCGTCGTCCCACCCGCCGCTGCTTCGCTGGTTCACGGACTCCGTCGGCGGCGGCTTCACCGTCGCGGCGACGTCGTCCGCCCAGGCCGGCTGAGGTCAGAGCTCGCCCGGGAGCCGGCCCGCGAGGGGCGGGCACCCCACTTCCGGCACGGCGATTCGCCCTCGGACTTGGCTAGCCTGCGAAGGTGCAGCCCACCGCGTCGACGGACCTCCGACTGCACGTCGTGATGCGCCTGGCGGTCCGTGACGACGAGGCGTCCCTGACCACCCGGGACCTGCTCCCGCGGGTCGGAGCGCGGCCGCCCGGCTGAGACCTCCGCCGCGGGTCCCGACCGGGCCTCGCGACGCGACCGAAGAACAGACAGAGGAGTTCCGCATGCTCACACCGCAGTCCGCCGCCGTCGTCCGTGCCACGCTGCCCGTGGTCGGCGGCACGATCGGCGACATCACGCCGATCTTCTACCGCCGCATGTTCGCCGCCCACCCCGAGCTGGAGCGCGACCTGTTCAACCGCGGCAACCAGGCCCGCGGCGACCAGCAGCGGGCGCTCGCGGGGGCGGTCGCCGCCTACGCGACGCTCCTCGTCGACGACGGCCCGGACCCTCGCACGGTGCTGGCGCGCATCGCGCACAAGCACGCGTCGCTCGGGATCCTGCCGGAGCAGTACCCGATCGTGCACGAGCACCTGTTCGCCGCGATCGTCGAGGTGCTCGGCGACGCCGTGACGCCGGAGGTGGCCGCCGCGTGGGACGAGGTCTACTGGGACATGGCGGACGCGCTCGTCGAGATCGAGCTGGGCCTGTACGCCGAGGCGGGCGTGACTCCCGGCGACGTGTGGCGAGAGGTCCTGGTGCGCCGCCGGGTGATGGAGTCGCCCGACACGGTCTCGTTCGAGCTCGTCGCCCCCGACGGCGGGCCGTTGCCGGACGCGCGGCCCGGGCAGTACCTCTCCGTGGCCGTGACCCTGCCCGACGGGGCCCGGCAGGTGCGCCAGTACAGCCTGACCGGCGGTGCCGCGCCCCATGCCTGGACCATCTCGGTCAAGGCGGCCCCTGGCGGGACGGACCTCGCGGGGCTCGCGCCCGCGGGGGAGGTGTCGAACCACCTGCACAGCGGCGTGTTCGAGGGCGACGTGCTGGAGGTGTCCTCGCCGTTCGGTGAGCTGACGCTGTCCGACGGCGAGAACCCGCTCGTGCTCGTCTCCGCGGGCATCGGGATCACGCCGATGATCGGCTTCCTGCACCACCTGCGCCGCGCGGGCACCACGCGCCGGGTCGTGGTGCTGCACGCCGACCGGTCGCCCGCCCGGCACGCGCACCGCGCCGAGCTGCGCGCGCTCGTCGACGACCTTCCGACCGCGGAGCTGCACCGCTGGTACGAGGACCTGGGCACGCGTCCGGTGGAGGACCGGCTGCGCGCCGGGTACCTCGACCTCGACGGGGTGGACCTGCCGCACGACGCGGACGCCTACCTCTGCGGCCCGGCGCCGTTCATGACGATGGTCCAGGCCGGTCTCCTGCGTCAGGGTGTCGCGGCCGACCGGATCCATCACGAGGTCTTCGGGCCCGGCACGGAGATCGCCGTCGCCTGACCGGCTCAGCCGCCGCCGGTCAGGCGCCCGAACAGCCCCGGGTAGTCGACGACGAACCCGTCGTCGTCCACGGTGATCTCGCGCAGGAAGTCGCCGTCGCGGGACTCGTACACATAGCGGTCGCGGGCGGTCCGGTTGTACCGCTGCGGGTCGAGGGTGACCTCGAACGTGCCGCCGTCCACGTACGCGGTGACGATGTCGGCCGCCGCCTCGACCGCCAGGCCGAGACGGCGGACCGGCAGCGTGTTCGTGAACGGGGAGAAGGACAGGTCGACGTCGACGGTGTCGGCCAGGTCGGGCCGCTCCGAGCCGTCGACGCGCCACGTCCCGTCCGCATCCCGGGCCAGGTCGAGCTGCCGGCCCGCGCCGGACCACAGCCGCAGCACCCGGAACTCCCACGCGGGCGTCAGCTCCATCGCATACTCGAGCCGCTCGGGCCCGAGGTCCACCAGCGACCGGGCGCGCAGCACGCCCTCGCGCAGGTCGAGGTCGAGGTGCTCGACGCTGCCCGACGCGAGCCCGCGCCACCGGTACGTCGCCATCGCGGACCACCTCCTCGTGCCCCCAGCATCGGACGGGAGCGACGTCCCCGCGCGGGTAGATTCGCGCGCATGACCGCCGACAAGCTGCCCGTGGACCTGGACCAGATGTTCGACCTCGCCCGGGCGGGCGCCGACCTGCTCCTCGAGTTCGTCGACGCCGGGGTCCCGGTCGACCACGCGGACGCACAGGGCAACTCCCTGGTCATGCTGGCGGCCTACCACGGGCACGCCGGTCTGGTGCGTGGCCTGGCCGAGCGCGGAGCCGACGTCGACCGCGTCAACGCCCGGGGCCAGTCGCCGCTCGCCGGCGCCGTGTTCAAGGGCGCGGACGACGTGGTCGCGGCGCTCGTCGCCGCGGGTGCGGACCCGGACGCCGGCACGCCGAGCGCCCGCGACACGGCCCGCATGTTCGGGCGGACCCTGCCGCCGGGGGACTGACGCCCGCGGCGGGCGGGTAACCTTGAATCTCGTGGCCACCATCGACTTCCCCGCAGAGATCAAGGCGCTGCGCGCCACCCTCGAGTCCATCGAGGCCGTGAGCGACCCCACCGCCCTGCAGGCGAAGATCGCCGACCTGACCGAGCAGGCGTCCGCCCCTGATCTGTGGGACGACCCCGAGCAGGGGCAGAAGGTCGCGTCCGCGCTGTCCACCACGCAGAACGAGCTGCAGCGCGTCGAGCGCCTGGGCCAGCGCATCGACGACGTCGAGACCCTCGTCGAGATGGGTCTCGAGATGGAGGACGAGGACACGCTGACCGAGGCCGAGGGGGAGGTCGCCGGCATCCGCAAGGACCTCGACGCCCTCGAGGTCCGAACCCTGCTGGCCGGCGAGTACGACGCCCGCGAGGCGGTCGTCACCATCCGCGCCGGGGCCGGTGGTGTCGACGCCGCCGACTTCGCCGAGATGCTCATGCGCATGTACCTGCGCTGGGCCGAGCGCCACGGGTACCCGACCAAGGTCATGGACACCTCGTACGCCGAGGAGGCCGGCCTGAAGTCGGCGACGTTCGAGGTCAACGCGCCGTACGCGTTCGGCAACCTGTCCGTGGAGGCCGGCACCCACCGTCTGGTGCGCATCTCGCCGTTCGACAACCAGGGGCGCCGCCAGACGTCGTTCGCCGCCGTCGAGGTCGTGCCCCTCATCGAGCACACGGACTCCATCGAGATCCCCGAGTCCGAGCTCAAGATCGACGTCTTCCGGTCGTCCGGCCCGGGCGGCCAGTCGGTCAACACGACGGACTCCGCCGTGCGCATGACGCACATCCCGACCGGCACCGTCGTGTCGATGCAGAACGAGAAGTCGCAGATCCAGAACCGCGCCGCCGCCCTGCGCGTCATGCAGTCCCGCCTGCTGCTCATCCGGCAGCAGGAGGAGGCCGCGAAGAAGAAGGAGCTCGCGGGCGACATCAAGGCCACCTGGGGCGACCAGATGCGCTCGTACGTGCTGCAGCCGTACCAGATGGTCAAGGACCTGCGGACCGAGCACGAGTCGGGCAACACACAGGCCGTGTTCGACGGCGCGATCGACGACTTCATCGAGGCCGGGATCCGCTGGCGTCGCTCCGGCGGCGCCGACGCCGCCTGACGGCTCCGGACGCGACCGGACGACCACATCGTCGCCCCGGTCGACCATCTGGACCCGGGACACACCGGCGTGTCCTTCCTGTGACCCTCCTCCCCGGGTGCGACTCTCGGAAATCGGGCGGCCCGGCCCGGACGTGACCTGACGCCGGTGCCGCACGGTCGACCTGGCAGGGGAGAGGCACGTCGTGATCCGGTTCGAGAACGTCTCGAAGGTCTATGCCCGAGGGGCGCGGCCTGCGCTCGACGACGTCTCCGTCGACGTCTCGAGGGGCGAGTTCGTGTTCCTCGTGGGTGCGTCCGGCTCGGGCAAGAGCACGTTCCTGCGGCTGGTGCTGCGCGAGGAGCGCCCCACCGGCGGGAGCGTGTACGTGGCGGGCCGTGACCTGTCGCGGCTGTCGAGCTGGAAGGTGCCGTCGCTGCGTCGCAGCATCGGGGTGGTCTTCCAGGACTTCCGCCTGCTGCCGAACAAGACCGTCTATGAGAACGTCGCGTTCGCCCTGCAGGTGATCGGCAAGCCGCGGCACACGATCCGGACCACGGTGCCCGAGGTGCTGGAGATGGTGGGCCTCGACGGCAAGGAGAAGCGGCTGCCGCACGAGCTCTCCGGCGGCGAGCAGCAGCGGGTCGCCATCGCGCGGGCCTTCGTGAACCGGCCGCAGATCCTGCTGGCCGACGAGCCGACGGGCAACCTCGACCCGACCACCTCGCTGGGGATCATGCGCCTGCTCGACCGGATCAACCGCACGGGCACCACGGTGGTCATGGCGACGCACGACGACGAGATCGTCAACGAGATGCGCAAGCGCGTCGTCGAGCTGTCCACCGGGTCGGTGGTCCGGGACGAGGTGGACGCCGTCTACGGCGAGCGGGAGTCGATCCTGCCGCAGGTGGGCCAGACGCCGGTGCTCGACGCTCCGGGCCGGGGTGCCCGAGCCGTCGCGCCGCGGGTGCAGGTCTCGCCCGAGCCGGCGGACCTGGAGGCCGAGCGCGCCGCGGAGGCCGCGGCCGCCCGCGCCCAGGCGTCGGAGGACGGTGCCGGCGAGGTGCAGGTGCCCGAACCGTTGCCCTCGCCCACCCCGGAGGTACGTCCGGAAGACGCCCCGACGGTTCGACCAGCGCCGGCCGCGGGGTCGGCACCGTCCACCCCGCCGGCCACCACCGCGCCGGCCACCACCGCGGCGTCCGCCGACGAGGTGGTGCAGCAGGTGCTGCGCGAGCACGAGCGCGTTCGCGCGGGACGGGAGGCCTGAGCGTGCGGCTCCAGTTCGTCGTCACCGAGGTCCTCGGCGGCCTGCGACGCAACCTGTCGATGGTGATCTCCGTGATCCTCGTGACGTTCGTGTCCCTCACCTTCGTGGGCGCGGCCGCGCTGCTGCAGACCCAGGTGACCAAGCTCAAGGGGGACTGGTACGACCTCGTCGAGGTCTCCGTCTTCCTCTGCCCCGAGGGTTCCACCGCGCCGACCTGTGCCGACGGCGAGGCGACGCCCGAGCAGGTCGACGCGCTCCGTGACGTCATCGACACCGAGCTGTCCGACGTGGTGGCCACGACGTACTTCGAGAGCAAGGCGGACGCGTTCAAGGCCTTCACCAAGATGTACCCGGACGGGTATCAGGGCACCCAGCTGACCGAGGACGACATGCAGGCCTCGTTCCGGCTCAAGCTGGTCGACCCTGAGCAGTACCAGGTGGTGGACGACGTCCTCGAGGGGCGCACGGGCGTCGAGGTCGTGGAGGACCAGCGGGAGGTGTTCGAGCCGTTGTTCCTCGCGCTCGGACGCGCGTCCCTGCTGGCGGCCGGCCTGGCCGGCGTCATGCTGCTGGCCGCCGTGCTGCTGATCACCACCACGATCCGGCTGTCCGCGGTCTCGCGCCGCCGGGAGACGGGCATCATGCGGCTCGTCGGCGCGTCGAACCTGTTCGTGCAGCTGCCGTTCATGCTCGAGGGCGCCATCGCCGCGCTGGTGGGCGCCCTGCTCGCCGTGGGAGGGCTCTGGCTCGCCGTCCAGTACCTGGTGACGGACTGGTTGCAGGACTCCGTCGACTGGGTGGCGTACGTGGACGTGGGCGACGTCCTCCTCATCGCGCCGCTGCTCATCGGCATCGCCGTGCTCCTGGCGGTGGTGTCGTCCGTGGTGACGCTCAACCGGTACACGAGGGTGTGAGATCGCAGATGACGACCCCAGGGACGACCCCGGGCCGGGACCGGGGCCGCGGACGACGCGTGGTGGGCGGGCTCGTCGCCGCCGTGCTCGTGCTCGGCGGTGCGACGACGTCCGCCACCGTGACGGCGGGCGTCACGGCCCGGTCAGCGGCCGCGGACGACATCGACGACCAGCGGGCGGCGGCGGAGGCGAAGCAGCGCGCGAAGGAGCGCGAGCGCGACAGCCTCCAGGAGGAGCTCGAGGACACCAACGCCAAGTTCCGTCAGGCGGTGCTGGACCTCAACGAGGTCGAGGGCCGGCTGCCGGTGGCGCAGGCGGCGCTCGACGCGGCCGAGGCGCGGCTCGAGGAGGCGCGGCGCAAGGCCGCGATCCTCGCGCAGCGGCTGTCCGACGCGGAGGCGGAGGAGGCGTCCGTCTCCGACCAGATCGACGCCGGCAAGGGCAAGGTCGAGGCTGCGCGCGCGGACGTGGTGCAGATGGCGCGCCAGGCCTACCGCAACGGCGACGACACCAGCACGATCGGCATCGTCACCGGCGCCCAGTCGACGGAGGACTTCCTCGACGAGTACGCCGTGTCGTCGTCGGCGGCGCGCAGCCAGGCGCGCACCCTCACGGACCTGCAGGACGCCGAGGCGGTGGCCCGCAACCAGCAGGCACGCCTCGACGCGATCCGCTCCGCGATCGCCGACCTCAAGCGTGAGGCGGACGCCAACGTGGTCGCGGCCGAGAAGGCGCAGCGCGAGGCCGCGGACCGGAAGGCCGAGGTCGAGCGCCTCATCGCCAAGCAGCAGGCGCTCAAGGCCTCCATCGAGTCGCAGAAGGCGAACGCGCTCGCGGAGCTCAAGCAGAACGAGCAGGCGCAGCAGACCCTCGAGTCCGAGCTCAAGGTGATCATCAAGAAGCAGAAGGCCCGCGACGCCCGGCTCGAGGAGCAGCGGCGGAAGGCCGAGGAGGAGGCGCGTCGCAAGGCTGCCGCCGAGCAGAAGAGCAGCGGCGGCGGGGGCGGTGGCTCCGGCGGCGGTGGCTCCTCCGGGGGCAGCGGCGGCGGCTCCGGCGGAGGCGGCGGTGGCGGTGGGGGCGGTTCGTCGTCCCCGTCGTCCGGCTCGTTCCTCGGGTGGCCGACCAACTACCACGTGGTGACCAGCTCGTACGGGATGCGGTTCCACCCGATCCTGCACTACTGGCGCCTGCACGCCGGGACGGACATCCGCACCTACTGCGGTACGCCCATCTACGCCGCGCAGAGCGGGTACGTCGAGCGGGCCTACTACGGCAGCGGGCCGGGCAACAACGTGCTCATCAACCACGGCACCTACCGGGGCAACAACGTCATGACGCGTTACCTGCACCTGACGTACGACACCGTGCACGTGGGGCAGTACGTCGACAAGGGCCAGGTGATCGGCTACTCCGGCTCGACGGGCACCGCGGAGGCGTGCCACCTGCACTTCGAGGTGTACGTCAACGGCAGCACGACGGACCCGATGGGCGGCTGGCTGAACTGACGGGCGTCCGCGGAGCGCGGAAAAGCCCTGGCCGTCGCCCCGCGCTCCCGTATCCTGGGACGTCGCGAGACCGCGACCCCCGGGAGGAGGAGATCATGTCCAGGGCCAACGGCGGGGCCAAGAAGAAGCAGGGCGACCCGCGCACGATCGTGGCGAACAACAAGAAGGCCCGCCACGACTACGTGATCGAGGACGTCGTCGAGGCCGGGATCGTGCTGTCCGGCACCGAGGTGAAGGCGCTGCGGATGGGCCGGGCGTCGCTGCTCGACGGGTACGCCGCGATCGACCACGGCGAGGCCTGGCTCGAGAACGTGCACATCCCGGAGTACTTCCAGGGCACCTGGAACAACCACGCGCCGCGGCGCAAGCGCAAGCTGCTGCTGCACCGTGAGGAGATCGACCGGCTCGGCGTCAAGTCCCGGGAGAAGGGGCACACCCTGATCCCGTTGAGCCTGTACTTCCTGGACGGCCGTGCCAAGGTCGAGATCGCCCTGGCGCGAGGCAAGAAGGAGTACGACAAGCGGCAGACGCTCCGCGAGAAGCAGGACATGCGCGAGGCGCAGCGCGCCATCCGGCACCAGGAGCTCCTGGGCTGAGCGCGCGCCCGCCCTGGGCTGTGGAAATAACGGCGCGGGCGCGGCGGTTGATCCTCTAGACTGGAGGACGTCGGCACGGGGTTGCTCGTGGCCGGCAGGGTCGGCAGACCTTGGTTGACAAATGCATAGGGGCTGATCGGTTTCGACGGTGGTCGTGCTTCGAGGAGAAGCGGGCCGAGGATGCAGGCTCATCTCGTGAACGCTTGCCTGCAAACCTATAGGTGCCGATAACAAGCGCACCGACTTCGCCCTCGCCGCCTGAGCGAGTCCCGAAGTCCGTGAGCCCGGGATTGCTCTCGACCCGGTAGCTCACGTCATCTAGAGAGCCACTGCTCGTCGCCCTCGTCACCGGGGCGGCGGGGACACCTAGGTGACTGAGCCCGTCCGCACCTTGTCTGCGTGAGTGCGGGGGCCGAGAAAATCACAGCAGACTGCGCCCGGAGAAGTCCTCGAATGGCGCCACCGGACCCGGGTTCGATTCCCGGCAGCTCCACGTCACGACGACGACCCGCCCGGCTCCTGCC
>NZ_JBHUWC010000046.1:0-23864 GCF_042670225.1 Isoptericola sp. NPDC057191
GACACGAAGTCACGAACTACCTCGGCACGGTGGGTGCTACCTCGGCAGGAGGTGGACTACCTCGGCAGGGGGTGGACTATCTCGGCAGGGGGTGGACTACCTCGGCGTCACAGGGCCCGCCAGCGCAGCTCGAGGGTGCGGGCCTGCGGGCGGAGCATCGCCGTCGGCCAGACGTCGGGGCCGCAGGCGCGGGAACCCAGCCCGTGCTGGGCGGCGTCCACGTACAGGTGGTGGTGCGTGGGCGCCGGCAGCTCGTACGGGTGCGCGGCCGCGGTGAGCTCGTGCGCGGTGTGCCGGGCCAGCGTGAAGCCGGGCAGGCGTCCGCGGGCGTCACGGGCCGCCGTCAGGCGCACCCACGGCTGACCGGCGCGCAGGAGGACGAGGTCGCGCACCTCGGAACGGTGACCCGACTCCTGCGGCCGCGCGTACGGCACCGCCAGGTCGTCGAGGCCCGCACGGTGCCGGCCCACGACGACCGACCCCCGCACGTCCGGGTACGAGTCGTGCGGGCCGAGCCCGAACCACTCCGCGCCGTCGACGTCGGTCGGCAGGGCGAGGTGCACCCCCACGCGCGGCCACACGTCGTCCCAGTGGTCGTCGGGCGTCAGCACGACCCGCAGGACCGCCTCGACCGCGCCGTCCGCGGCCCGCTCGGCGGTCCAGGTCTCCTCGACGTCGATCGCCGCGCGGCTCTGCGCGGCGGACACCCGCCGCAGCACCCGCACCCGGTCCGCCGACTCCTCGACGGCGACGGTCCGGTGGGTGAGCCGGTCCAGGCCCTGACGGCGCCACCGGTCGGCCACGGGCGGGGCGGGCGTGCCCCGCCACGGCAGCAGCGTCGGGTCGGTCGCGTCGTAGCTGCCCATCGCGGCGCCGCGGTCGTTGTCGGTGGGGGCGCGCCACAGCTCGACGCGCGGGGCCGAGACCTCCGCGCCGGCGAGCCCGACCAGCTCCGGCCCGCGGAACGCGACCGGCGCGCCCGCGAGCGCCACGGTCGCACGACGCGGCGCGCGGGCGGCGGCGGGCGCGGGCAGCGCCCACTGGTCGCGCGCGACGACGTGCCCGGCACCGGCCCAGGAGGCGTCCTCGCGCAGGGCGAGCTCGACGGTGAGGAAGGCCTCGACCCCCGCGGCCGCGGCGGGCAGGGCGGCGACGTCGAGCAGCTCGACGACGGCACGCTCCCCCGCGGCGACGGGCTGCCCGTCCTCTCCGACGACGTCGGCGCGGCCCTCGGCGACGACGTCGCCGTCGTGCTCCACCCGCCAGCGCAGCGCGAGGTCGGCGGTGTCGGCGGTGTGCCGGCGGTTCCAGATCTCCGCGGTGCCGGGGGCGCCCGCCGGCCGGACCACGACGGGCCGCTCGACGTGCCAGAACTCGGTCAGCCCGGGGCTGGGCGTGTCGTCGGACAGCACCATGCCGTCCATCACGAAGTTGCCGTCGTGCACGACCTCGCCGAAGTCGCCGCCGTACGCGAAGTACTCGGTGCCGGCGGCGTCGCCCTCGCGCACGGTGGTGCGCAGGCCGTGGTCGCGCCACTCCCAGACGAAGCCGCCGTGCAGCCGCGGGTAGGTGTCGACGAGCTCGCGGTACTGGTCGAGCGCGCCCGGGCCGTTGCCCATGGCGTGCGCGTACTCGCACAGCAGGAACGGCTTGGAGCGCTGGCGGGCGGCGTCGGCCACGGTGCAGCCGAGCAGGGGCGAGAGGTCGTCGCTGCCGATCGACGCCGTCTCCGGCACGGTGGAGTACATGCGCGAGTAGACGTCGGTGTACTCGCCGGCGTAGTCGCCCTCGTAGTGCACGGGCCGGGAGGGGTTGCGGTGGCGGGTCCACTCGGCCATGGCGGCGAGGTTGCTGCCGGTGCCCGACTCGTTGCCGAGGGACCAGAGCACGATGCTCGGGTGGTTCTTGTCGCGCTCCACCGTGCGCTGCACCCGGTCGAGGTAGGCCTCGCGCCAGCGCGGGTCGTCGCTGGGGTTGCCGACCCAGCCGCCGGCCTCGAAGCCGTGGGTCTCGAGGTCGGTCTCGAGGATCACCCACAGGCCGAGCTCGTCGGCGAGGTCGAGCACCTTCGGGTGGGGCGGGTAGTGGCTGGTGCGGATGGCGTTGACGTTGTGCCGCTTCATCTGCGCGAGGTCGGCGCGGGCGTGCTCCTCGTCGAAGACGCGCCCGCGGTCGGGGTGCGTCTCGTGCCGGTTCATCCCGGAGAACGTGACGCGCCGCCCGTTGACGAGCAGCTGGTCACCGACGATCTCCACGCGCCGGAACCCGACGTGCAGGGTGACGGTCTCCGCCGTCGACGCGACCGTCGCCTCGTACCGGCGCGGCACCTCCGCCGACCACGGCTCGACGTCGCCGACCGCCACCGGGGCGACGTCCTCGGGCGACGCCCACGAGACGTCGACGCCGAGCTCGGGCACGCGCAGCCGCACGGGGTACGCCGCGGCGTCGGCCCGCACCTCCGGCACCAGCGTGCCCGCCCCGGCGGCGGGGTCCGGACCCGGCGCGTAGTCGGCGTCGAGCCACACGTCGTCGAGGCCGCCGACGGGCCGGTGCAGCAGGGTGACGTCACGGAAGATGCCGGGCAGCCACCACTGGTCCTGGTCCTCCAGGTAGCTCGCGGCCGACCACTGCACCACCCGCACGGCGACGGTGTTGGCGCCCGGGCGCACGGCGTCGGTGACGTCGAACTCGTGCGCCAGCCGGCTGCCCGACGCCGACCCCACCTCGACGCCGTTCACCCACACGGTGCAGAACGACTCGACGCCGTCGAACCGCAGCAGCACACGACCGTCCTCGGTCCAGCCGGCGGGGACGTCGACGTCGCGGCGGTAGTCGCCCGTCGGGTTCTCGTCGGGCACGTGCGGCGCGTCGACGGGGAACGGGAACTGGACGTTGGTGTAGATCGGCCGGCCGTACGCGCCGTCGCCCACCAGCACCCAGTGCGCCGGCACGGGGACCTCCCCCCAGCCCGCCTCCGCCGAGGCGGCGTAGCCGGGCTGCGCGAAGTCGTCGGGCCCCTCGCCGTCGGGCAGGACGTGCGCGCCGGGCGCGCCGGGCACGCCCGCCAGGAGCCGGAAGCCCCACGTGCCGTCGAGGCGGAGGCGGGGCGCGTCGCTGGCGAGCGCGGCCCGGGGCGGGTCGACCCGGCCGGACCAGGGCGCGGTGGACTCGTGCGGCAGGGAGAGGGTCATGCCTTGACAGCACCTTCCGTCAGACCGCCCCGCCAGAACCGCTGCAGGGCGATCATGGCGATGGCGAGGGGGATGACCGAGAGCAGCACGCCCCCGGTGGTGAGCTCGTAGAACTCGGGCAGCCGGTCGGTCTGGCTGCGCCAGTTGTTGAGCCCCAGCGTGATCGGGTAGAGCTTCTGGTCGCTGAGCATCACGAGGGGCAGGAAGTAGTTGTTCCAGATGCCCACGAGCTGGAACAGGAACACGGTGACGAGGGCGGGCGTCATGATCCGCAGGCCGATGGTGTGGAAGATCCGCAGCTCCCCCGCGCCGTCGATGCGCGCGGCCTCGACGAGCGAGGAGTCCACGGTCGCGTCGGCGTAGATGCGGCACAGGAAGAAGCCGAACGGCGACACCAGCGACGGGATCAGCACGCTCCAGTAGGTGTTCGCGAGGCCGAGCTGGCTGAACAGCAGGAACAGCGGCAGCGCCGTCGCGGTGCCCGGCACGAGCACGCCGCCGAGGACCAGCCCGAAGATGAGGTTGCGCCCCCGGAACTGGTACTTGGCCAGCGCGTAGCCGCCGGCCGCCGCCAGGTAGGTGGCGATGATCCCGCCCACGCCCGCGTACAGCACGGAGTTCGCGAACCAGCGCACGAAGACGCCGCCGTCGTAGCGGAGCACCGCCGAGAGGTTGTCGAACAGCGCGAACGAGTTCCCGAACCAGAACCCGTTGGTCGCGAACAGGTCGTCCGTCGTCTTCGTCGCGGCGACCACGACCCAGTAGACGGGCACCAGGAAGTAGATCGCGACGACGACGAGGATGCCGGTGACGATGATGGTCGTGGCCGGACGGCGGCCGGCGCGGTCCGCGCGCCCCGCCGGGGTGGCGCCGGTGCCCGAGGCGGCACGGGCGCCGGGCGTCGTGGAGACGGTGGCGGCGGTCATCGCGAGCTCCTGTTCGTCAGCCGGAGGAAGAGGAACGACAGCGCGAACGCGACGAGCGCGATGAGCACCGACTGGGCGGCCGCGACGTTGTAGTCGTTGTAGGCGAACGCGGTCGTGTACGCCGACAGGTTCGGGGTGTACTGCGAGTCGATCGCCGGGGAGACCGTCTTGAGCAGCTGCGGCTCCGCGAAGAGCTGCAGGGTGCCGATGATCGAGAACACGGTGGTGAGCACGAGCGCCGGGCGGATCAGCGGGAGCTGGACGCTCCACGCCGTGCGCCACGGCCCGGCCCCGTCGACGCGCGCCGCCTCGTACAGCTCCGGCGGGATCGCCTTGAGCTGCGCGACGATGATGAGCATGTTGTAGCCCGCGTACGTCCAGGTCACGATGTTCGCGATGGACCACAGCACCGTCCCCGCACCGAGGAAGTCGGGCGTGAACCCGAACAGCTTCTCGGACAGGTCGATGATCGGGCTCAGCCCGGGCACGTAGAGGAACGACCACAGGATGGTCGCGATGACGCCCGGGATGCCGTACGGCATGAAGTAGGTGGCGCGGAAGAACCCGGGCCAGCGCGCCGACGCCGACTCCAGCAGCAGCGCCAGGACGGTCGCGGCGACGATCATCACCGGCACCTGCACGACGCCGAACAGCAGCATGCGCCAGATCGACGCGATGAAGTTCCCGTCCTCCAGGGCGATGCGGTAGTTCTCGAACCAGGCGAAGCCGGTGGTGACGCCCTGCTCGCCGAACAGCCCGGCGCGCGTGACGGTGGTGAAGCTCTGCCCGATCGCCACGAGGATCGGCAGCACGAACGTCAGCAGGAACAGGACGAGGAACGGCGACACCAGGATCCAGGGGGCGCGCCCCACGGCCGTGCCGCGCTTCGTCTTCGTCGTCCCGCCGGCGGACCGCTCCCGCGCGGCCGGCGTGGTGGTCTGCGTCGTCATCGGTCCTCCGCCTTCCGGATCGTCAGGCCCTTCTGGCGGAAGACCTCGATGGTCCGCGCCTCCGCGGCGACGACGGCGTCCACGAGCGTGCCGCCCGTGGCCTTGCGCCGGAACCCGTCGCCGAGGATGTTGAACGTCTGCTGCGTGATCGGCCACCACTGCCAGTCCGGGTTCTGCTCCTTCGTGGCTGGCTGGAAGACCTCGGTGTTGTACCGCTGCCCGCCGAAGAACTTGCTCGGCTCCTCGCGCGCGGCCCCGATGTAGTCGCGGGCGGGCGACCAGCCGATGCCCGAGTACTTGATCATCGCGTCGATGCCCTCGGGGTCGGTGTTCAGCCAGACGGCGAACTCCATCGCCTCCTTCGGGTGCTTGCTGTTGGCGAGCACGGCCGACGTCGAGCCCCCGATGAACGACGACCCGTAGCCGTGCTCCCAGCGCGGGGCGGGCGCCACGCGCCACTTGCCCTCGGCGCCGCTGACGCCCTCGAGCAGGGCGTCGCCCCAGCTCGCGCTCACCAGGGAGGCGATCTTGTCGTCGGCGGCGGCGGCGAACCAGCCGGGCGAGTACGGGTTGGCCGACGTCGTCACCAGGTCGTCGTCGATGGCCCGGTCGAAGAACCGCGCGACGTCGAGCGTGATCTCGTCGGCCATGTCGATGACCCAGCCATCGTCGGAGCTGCGCAGCCAGGTCGCACCCGCTTGCATGGAGTGCGCGGCGAACACGGACGTGTCGTCCAGCGGGAACGCGTCGATGAAGATCCCGGCCTTGCGGAATGCGGGCGCCACCTCCGCCCACTGCGACCACGTGGTGGGCACGTCGGCGCCGACCTGCTCGTACAGGTCGGGGCGGTAGTACATGCCCACGGGGCCGGAGTCCTGCGGGATGCCGTAGACCCCGCCGGCGAAGCTGACCTGGTTCCACAGCGTCTCGTCGAACTTGTCGGCGTGCTCGGAGACCCCGTACCGCTCCAGGTCGACCAGGCCGTTGACCAGCATGAACTCGGGCACGGTGCGCATCTCGACCTGGGCCAGGTCAGGCCCGCCGCCGGCCGCCAGCGCCGAGTACATCTTCTGGTAGCCGCCGGAGTTGCCACCCGGGATCCACGCCACCTCCACCTGGACCTCGGGGTGCTGGGCGTTCCAGACGTCCGCGACCTTCTGCAGGTCCTTGAGCCACGCCCAGTACGTGAGCGTGACCTTCTCCCCCGCGGCAGCCGGCACCACCGGCTGGGCGTTCACCGACGTCGTGCCGGGCGTCGCGCAGCCCGCGAGCATCGCCGCCGCGCCTCCCGCGAGCCCCATGCCGAGGAGCTCTCGTCTCGTGACCTCTCGCATCCGTCCCCACCTCGTCGTGACGTCGGCCGGGACGCGTGCCCCGGGCTCGTGTGAGCGTGGTCACGTTAACAGCGGGTCCGACCGGTTCGTCCGCACGTCTCAGGGCGTGTCAGGCGGGACGGGTCAGGTGCGGGAGGCCAGGCCGGTGGGGTCCGGCAGGTGGCGTCAGGCGGGGACGGCCTTGACCGGGGCCCAGGGCGTGCCGGTGCCCGCCATGGAGGCGTGGAACGGGTCGCCCGCGACGATGTCGCCGGCACGGACGGTGGCGCCCGTGAACGCGGATCGGTAGATCGCCGCGGCCAGCTCGAGCGTGGCGCGCGTGTCGGCGACCGTCACCGGCGGCGTCCTGCCCGCCACGAGGGCCTGGTACGTGGGGACGAGCTGCGCGAGGTGGCCGCTCTCGCCGCCGTCCACCGAGCGCCCGGCGTCGACCGCCCAGGCCTCGGCCACGTCCTCGCGCCCCACCACGGGCGTGACGGTCCAGCTGGAGTCGTCGTAGCCGTACAGGTGCTCCAGCTCGACCGTGGCGGCGGCGGTGTCGAACCGCAGCCGCGACGTCTGGCGCGGCGAGATCGCGGAGTTCGTGATGGTCGCCAGCGTGCCGTTCGCGAACCGCACGAGGGCGGTCGAGACGTCCTCGGTGTCCGTGTGCCGCGCGAGCCGGCCGGCCATCGCCTGCACCTCGGTCCACGGTCCGAGCACGGCCAGCAGCAGGTCGAACTGGTGGATGCCGTGCCCCATCGTGGTGCCGCCGCCCTCGGTGTCGAAGCGGCCCCGCCACGGCACCTCGAAGTACTCGGGGGTGCGGAACCACAGCGTGTCGCACTGCGCCACGTAGGCCGGCCCCAGGGTGCCGTCGTCGAGGAACCGGCGCAAGCGGCGGATCCCGGCGCCGAACCGGTGCTGCACGATCTGCGTGAACCGGCCGGGGAGACCGGCGTCTGCGGCCTCCCGCTCGACCGCCGCCAGGGTGTCGGCCTCGGCCAGCGACAGCACGGCGGGCTTCTCCACGACGACGTGCGCCCCCGCCCGCAGCGCGGCCGTGGCGGCCTCCAGGTGCACCGACGGCGGGGTGCAGACGTGCACGACGTCCACCGCGCCCGCGTCGAGCAGGGCCTGCAGGTCCGTGCCGTGCTGCGGCACGCCGTGCTCGGCCGCGAACGCCGCCGCCCGGTCGGCGTCGACGTCGACGACGTGCGTCAGCTCCACGCCGTCGGGCCCGCCGTGCGCCGCCAGCGCACCGAGCGCCTCCGCGTGCGCGCCGGCGATGGCGCCCGCGCCCAGGATCGTGACCTTCATGTGTTCCGCTCCCCTGAGGTAGTCCAGCTCGCGCCGAGGTAGTTCATCTCATGCCGAGGTAGTTCAACGAAGGCCGAGGTAGTCCAACGAAGGCCGAGGTAGTCCAGCAGCTGCCGAGGTAGTTCATCTCGCGCCGAGGTAGTCCAGCAGGCACGGGTCAGACGGCGGTGCGGCCGCGGCGGGCCTCCACGCCCACCACGGCGAGGGAGAGCAGCCCTCCGACGACGAGCACGAGCGGCGGCAGCATCCACACGAAGACGACGCACAGGGCGGCGGCGGCGGCGAGCAGCACGGACCCGGTCAGGTCGTCCTGCGTGCGCTGCACGCCCTCGGCGAGCGTCTCGCTCGCGGTGCGCGGCCGAGCCTCGCCGCGGGCGGGGCCGACCGGCTCGGACCACGCGCCGGCCGCCCGGGCCAGCACGGCGACGACGGCCGCGGCGGCGACGGCGACCACCACCGCGACGACGCTCGCGCCAGGCAGCAGGTCCGTGCGGGCGAGCTGCCAGTCCAGGGCGAGCAGGAGCGCGACGCCGACGGCGGCGAGCCCGAGCGGCCACAGGGTCCGCACCGCCGCCCACCAGTCGCGGGCGAAGCGGGCCACGCCGACGTCGTGGCCGGTCACCTGGCGGCGGACGTGCGCCACTCCCGCCGCCACGGACGGGACCGCGGTGACCAGCAGCAGGCTGCCGAGTGCGACCAGCACACCGGCGAGCACCACCTCCGCGAACAGCCCGAGGGCAGCCCCCGTGCGGGTCTCGCCGCCGCCGGCCGGCCGCTTCCGCCCACCGCGGCCGGGCTCGCGCCCGGACCGTGCCGCCATGACCGCCCCCTCCGTCGTCGTGCCGCGCCCCATGATCAGCCCTTGAGGCCCTGGGTGGCGACGCCGTCGACGATGTAGCGCTGGAAGAGGATGAAGAAGATCATCACGGGCAGCAGGGCCAGGACGGCCATGGCCATCTGGGCGCCGTAGTCGGAGATCGACGTCTGGTCGACGTAGAGGCGCAGCGCGATGGGCAGCGGGTACAGGTCGGGCTTCTTCAGGTAGAGCAGGGGGCCGAGGAAGTCGTTCCAGGACCAGATGAACGCGAAGATCGAGCTGGTGATGATCGCGGGGCGCATCAGGGGCAGCATGATCGCGGTGAAGATGCGACCGTGCCCGGCGCCGTCGATGCGGGCGGCCTCGTCGAGCTCGCGCGGCAGGTTGCGCATGAACTGCACCATGAGGAAGACGAAGAACGCCTCGCCGGCGAGGAACTTCGGCGCGAGCAGCGGGATGAACGTGTTCACCATGCCGAGCTCGTTGAACATGATGTATTGCGGGATGATCACCACGTGGAACGGCAGCAGCAGCGTGCCGATCATGATCGCGAAGAACAGGCCACGACCCGGGAAGTCGATCCGCGCGAACGCGTAGGCGGCGACCGTGGAGGACAGGATCACCCCGATCACCGACGCGACGGCCAGGATCATCGAGTTGCCGAAGAAGGTCCAGAACCCGACGCCGCCGATGCCCGACAGGGCGGTCGCGAAGTTGTGCAGCGACAGGTGGTCCGACCAGAGGCTGATGTTGCCGATGATCTCGCTGGACGGCTTGAACGAGCTCATCAGCATCCACGCCGCGGGGTAGAGCACCACGATCGTGCACGCGACCATGAACGCGTGGAACCCGACGGACCGGGCACCCTTGCGGCGCTTGGCGGCCTGGCGCAGGCTCGTGTCGACCGGACCCTCGGGACGGGACGAGCCGGCCCCGGTGGGGATGCCCGCGGCGGCTGCCTGGTTCGACAGCGGCGGTGTCGTGATGTGCGCGCTCATCGGTTGTCTCCGGAGTAGTGGACCCAGGCGTTCGAGGTCTTGAACAGGATCGCGGTGATGACGCCGACCACGATCACCAGGACCCAGGCCATGGCCGAGGCGTACCCCATGTCGAACTGCGCGAAGCCCTTGATGTACAGGTAGAGCGTGTAGAACAGCGTCGAGTCGGCCGGGCCGCCCGTGCCGCCGGAGATGATGAACGCGGACCCGAAGACCTGGAACGCGCCGATGGTCTCCAGCAGCAGGTTGAAGAACAGCACCGGGCTCAGCATCGGGATCGTGATCCGCCAGAACTTGCGGACCGGGCCGGCGCCGTCGACGGCGGCCGCCTCGTACAGCTCGGCCGGGATCTGCTTGAGGCCCGCGAGGAAGATGACCATCGGGGCGCCGAACGTCCACACCGCCAGCAGCACGAACATCGGCATCGTCTTGGACGGGTCACCCACCCAGCCGCCGGCCGGGAAGCCGAACAGCTGCTGGATGCGGTCCACGATGCCGTCGTCGATGAACATCGCCTTCCACACGATGGCGATCGACACCGAGGCGCCGATCAGCGACGGCGCGTAGAAGATCGAGCGGTAGGCGCCCTGCCCGCGGTGCTTCATGTTCAGCACCATCGCGACCGCCAGCGCCGCCGCGAGCTTGATCGGCGTGCCCACCAGCACGTAGATCGCCGTCACCTTGGCCGACGTCCAGAACCGCGGGTCGTGGAACAGCGCCACGAAGTTGTCGAACCCCACCCACGACGGCGGGCGGAACAGGTCGTAGTCCGTGAACGCCAGGTACAGCGACGCCACCATGGGGAACGCGGTCAGCACCACGAACCCCACCAGCCACGGCGACAGGAACGCGAACCCCGCACCCGCCTCGCGGCGGCGGCGGGCGCGCCCCCGTTCGGGGGACGCGTCCTGCGTCCCCCGAACGGCGCCGAGCGTGCTGCTCGTCGTCACGGCAGTCACGACTGCTTCACCGTGCTGTCGGCGAAGGAGAACCACTGCGTCACGAACTCGTCGACCGTGATGTTGCCGTACTGCAGCTCCTCGCCGAGGCGCTTGTACTCCGCCTCGATCTCGCCGAAGCCCTCGACGGGCACGGGCGCGGCCTCGGTGACGACGTCGGCCACGTCCTTCTCGTACTGCACGACCTTCTCGTCCACGGAGCCCTTCTCGAGGTTCATCGCGTCGATCTGGTCCTGGACGGCGGGCACGCCCTTGGACGTGCCGAAGATCTCGCCGACCCGCGGGTCGTTGACGAGGAAGTCGATGAGGGCCGCCGCGGCCGCCGGCTGCTTCGTCTGCGCGGACGCCGACAGCAGCATCGAGGGCTTCCAGAACTGCTGCGGGCCGTCGTCGCCGGACGGCATCGGGAGCATCTCGATGTCGTCGCCCGACTCCGCCACGTAGCCCGCGAGGAAGTTGTCCCAGGTGGCCTCGGCTGCCGACCGGTTCACGTGGAACCCGCCGAGCGGCTCGAGCTGCTTGGCCTGCTTGATCGGGAAGAACGCCTGCGCGTCACGCAGCGACTGGCCCTGGTTCAGCCACTCGGTCATCTGCGCCTCGTCGAAGTTGAGCTGCCCGTCGGCGGTGAACGGCTCCACACCCTGTTGGACCAGCCACTGCAGGAAGAACCAGAAGGTGCCGGTGTAGTCGCCCGAGCCGTAGATGACGGGGTCCTTGCCCGCGCCGGCCTTCGAGACCTCCTCGATCCAGGAGTTGAGGTCGTCCCAGGTGTAGCCCTCGGCCGGCGGGTCGATGCCCAGGTCCTTGAGCACGTCGGCGTTGTAGAACAGCGCGAGGGTGTTGGTGCTGGTCGGCACCCCGTACTGGCTGTCGTCGACCTGCCCCGAGTCCAGCAGCGAGTCGTCGATGCCGTCCACGTCGAGGTTGACGCCCTCCTGGCCCGTGAGGTCCAGGAGCTGTCCGGTGCCGCCGTACTGGCGCAGGTAGGACAGGTCCATCTGGATCACGTCGGGCAGCGCGCCGCCGGCGGCCTCGGTGGCACGGGCGGTCCAGTAGGCGTCCCAGTCCTGGAACTGGGTCTGCACCGTGATGTTGGAGTGGTCCTTCTCGAAGAGGTCCACCGCCTTCTCGTACATCTCGGCACGCGCCGGCTCGCCCCACCACGCGAGCGAGATGGTGATGTCCTCGTCGGTGCTGACCTTCTCGGCGGACCCCGGGTCCGCGGCCTCGGTCCCGCCACCGCAGGCCGTGAGGGTGAGGGCGATGGTCAGCATCGCCGCTGCCGCGCCGGCGGCCTTGCGCGTGATCCTCATGTGAGCCTCCTCGCTCGTCGATCGTCCACGATCGTCGGCGACGAGGAAGCCCCGTTGACTCCCCGCCCCGCTGCCGACTGAATCGATAAAACACGACTCGGTAAGCGTTGTCCAGCCCCGGAGTGCACCCGCTCACATCACGATCCGGCAACGAGGGTACGACGAGTCCGGCGGCGCAGGCGGACGCGGTCGTCCCGCTGCGTCGCCGAGGATTGTATCGATGCAGGTCAGCCCGCACGGATGCCCGCGCAGACCGTCCGGACGGGTATCCGCGCAGGTCCGGGGCTCGTCAGGCGGAGGCGAGCGCCGGCACCTCGCCCACGACGGCGTCCACGAGCCGGGGGTCCGTCCCGGCGCCGTCGGGCAGGAGCCCCCCGAGCGCGAGCAGCGCCCGGGCCACGTCGGCGGGCGCCGCCGCCGCAGGATCGCCGTCGCCGACCCTGGCGACGACGTCGGCGAGCTCGGCGGCGCGCGGGTCGTCGACCAGCCGACCGGCGGCAGCCTCGCGCCGCACCACCTCGCACCACGCGGCCAGGGCGAACGCCGCCCCGGCCGGCACCGCCCCGGCGGCCAGCCGGTCGACGACGATCCCGCCCCACCGGATCGGGATCTTCTGCGTCCCGTCCATCGACACCTGCAGGGTGGTGTGGCCCGTGGCGGGGTTGGCGAACCGCTCGAGCAGGGACTCGCCGTAGGCCCGCAGGTCCGCGCCGTCGGGCGGGGTCAGGGTGGGCAGCGCGTCGTCGAGCATGAACGCGCGCGCCCGCTCGTGCAGCGCGGGGTCGGTCACGGCCTCCGCCAGCGTCGCGAGCCCGGCCAGCCGCCCCGCGTACGCGAGCAGCGAGTGGGTGCCGTTCAGCATCCGCAGCTTGGCCCGCTCCCACGGCGCGACGTCGGTCGTCAGGGTCGCGCCCGCCCGCTCCCACTCGGGGCGCGGGCCGGCGAACCGGTCCTCGATCACCCACTGGCGGAACGGCTCGCCCACGACGAGGCCCTCGTCGCGCGCACCCAGCTCGCGCTCGACGGCGTCCCGCTGCGCCGGGGTGGTCGCGGGCACGATCCGGTCCACCATCGAGCACGGGAACGTGACGTCCGTCGCGAGCCACGACCGCAGCCCGTCGCCCTCCGGCCCGGGCAGCGCCGCGGCCACGGCCGCACCGACCAGGCGTTCGAGCACGCGACCGTTGTCCACCATGTTGTCGCAGGTCAGCACCGTGATCGGACGCCGCTCCCCCGCCGCCTCGGCGGCCCTCCACCGCGCCGCGAGCCCGCGCACCAGCAGCCCGACCGCCGTCGTCCCCGCCACCGCCCTCTCGCCGACCAGGGGGTTGTACACGTTCTGAGACGTCATTCCGTGCGCAACCGCCTGGTCGGCGACGTGCTCGGCGGCGAGGGCGTCCAGGTCGGCACGCACGCGTCCGACGTCGAGCCCGCCGTCGGCGTCGCGCGCGTAGCCCTTCTCCGTCACGGTGAGCGTCACGAGATGGGTCGTGGCCGCCGCGACGGTGGCCAGCACCCGCGCGGCCTCCTCCGCGGGCCACGCGACATCGAGCACCGACCCCACGAGGTCCAGCCGGCTCTCGTGCGTGCCTGCCGTCAGCACCGAGTACACCCCGCCCTGCGGCCGCAGCTGGTCGCGCACCGACGCCGACCGCTGCGTCACCCCCAGGATCCCCCAGCGGCGGTCGCCGGTCGCCCGGGCCGCCAGCTCGGTGAACACGGCCTGGTGGGCCCGGTGGAACGCCCCGATCCCCAGGTGCACGATGCCCACCTGCTCGGGGGTCACCGGCGCGTCGAGGCGGGCAGGGAGGGCGGAGCGGTGGAGTCGGTCAGTCGTCACGGGCTTCCTTCATGTCGGCGACCAGCATGGTCGGGGTGGCGCACCTCGGGACGACGCCGGTGCCGCCCGTGCCGAGGACGGCCCGTCGGTGGCAAATGAGTCGGTGGCGGGCGAGGCGCGGTGTCGTCATCCGGGCGGGACACCGGTGGAGTCGCGGATCACGAGCTCGGCCGGCAGCCGGTGCCGGTCGCTCGCGAGCGACGGCTCGGCGTGCCCGACGTCGAGCCACGCGAGCAGGAGGTCCACGGCGCGGCGTCCGAGCCCGGTGCGCGGCACGCGCACCGTGGTCAGCGCCGGCGCCACGAGCGTCGCGACGTCCACGTCGTCGAACCCGACGACCGACATGTCGTGGGGCACCCGCACGCCGCGCCCACGCAGCCGGTCGATGATGCCGAGCGCCATGAGGTCGTTGAACGCCAGGACGGCGGTGACGCCCTGCGCGACGGCGTGGTCGGCGGCGGCGAGGCCGCCCGAGAAGTAGGGGCGGAACGAGCCGAGCTCGACCAGGGTGACGTCGTCCAGCCGCTCGGCCGCCGCGCGCATCCCGTCCCACCGGCGGGCGCCGGACCAGGACGTCGTCGGGCCTGCGGCCACACCCACGCGGCGGTGGCCGAGGGCGTGCAGGTGGCCCAGCACCTGCGCTACCCCGTCGGCGTCGTCGACGGCGACGGACGGCAGGTCGGGGACGTCGCGACTGACGAGGACGGCCGGCAGCCGGTCGACGGCGCGACGCAGGACGTCGTCCTCCGCGCGCGGCGACGCCAGGACGACGCCGTCCACCCGCCGCGCGAACTGCGCGATCAGGCCGGCCTCCGCGGTCGGGTCCTCCTCGGAGTCGGCGACGAACACCGGGTACCCGGCCGCGCGCGCCCTGGCCTGGACGCCCTTCGTCACCGAGGCGAAGTAGGGGTTCTCGAGGTCCGGCACGAGCAGCCCGATCGTGTGCGTGCGCCCGAGCCGCAGCCCGCGCGCCGTCGGGTCGGGCGTGTAGCCGAGGCGCTCGGCGGCCTCGAGCACCCGTGCGCGGGTGGCGGCCGAGACCTGCGCCGGGGCGGTGAGCGCCCGGGAGACGGTCGACACGGAGACCCCCGCAGCCCGGGCCACCTCGTGCGCGTTCGCCATCGCCGCTCCCTCGTGCGTCGTCCTCCCGGGTCAGTCTGCAAACGATCCCGGGACGCGTCAACCCCGAGATGTGAGCAGGGGTTGCGCCGTCGTAGGGCCAGACGGCACGATGGCTGCAATCGATCCCAAGGCGTGCAGGTCCCCCGGGACCCGCGCCGGCCCCGACGCCGACGTCGCGGGCCGGGCCTGCCGGCCCGATGCGACGAGGAGACGTACGTGGACGAGCCCTGGACCCTGCACGCCGACCGGGCGCTGCCCGCCGACCCGGTCACGCGACCGGTGGCCCGCGAGATCTACGCATCGGTGCGCGACCTGCCGATCGTCTCGATGCACGGCCATGTGCCCGTCGAGTGGTTTGCGGACGACACGGCGTTCGGCGACCCCGCACAGCTCGTCGTGGTGCCCGACCACTACCTCACGCGCATGCTGGTCTCCCAGGGCGAGACGCTCCCCCGCCTCGGCGTCGGCTCCACGGCCGACGAGGACGCCGAGACCGACCCGCGCGAGATCTGGCGGCGCTTCTGCGCCGGGTGGAAGCACTTCCGCGGCACGCCCACCCGGTACTGGTTGGAGCACGTGCTCGTCGAGATCCTCGGCGTCACGCAGCGTCCGTCGGCAGAGACCGCGGACGCGCTCTACGACCAGGTCGCGGCCCGCATCGCCCAGCACGACTTCCGCCCCCGGGCGCTGCTGGACGCCTTCGACATCGAGACCATCGCGACCACCGACCCCGCCTGGTCCTCGCTCGACGCGCACGCCAAGCTCGCCGCGGACGGCTTCGGCGAGCGCGTGCTGCCGACGTTCCGACCCGACCCGCTGCTGCACCTCGACCGCGCGACGTGGCGCGACGACGTCGTCCGCCTGGGCGAGGCCGCCGCCGTCGACGTGACGTCCTACGACCGCTACCTGGAGGCCCTGCGCACGCAGCGCGAGCGGTTCGTCGCCGCCGGGGCCCGCGCCACGGACCACGGCCACCTGTCCGCCGACACCACACCCCTGGACGACGCCGACGCCCGGCGCATCTTCGACAAGGCGCTCAGCGGGACGGTCACGGCAGCCGAGGCGCAGGCGTTCAGCGGGCACATGCTGTTCCAGATGGCCGCGATGTCGGCCGAGGACGGGCTCGTCATGCAGCTGCACCCGGGCGTGCTGCGCGACCACGCCAGCGCGCCGTTCGCGGCGTTCGGCCCGGACAAGGGCTACGACATCCCCGTCGTCACCGAGTTCACCCGCTCGCTGCGACCGGTGCTCGACGCGTTCGGCCACCACCCGGGGCTGCGCCTCATCGCGTTCACGGTGGACGAGGACGTGTACTCGCGCGAGCTCGCCCCGCTGGCCGGCGTCTACCCGGCCCTGCGCCTCGGCGCCCCGTGGTGGTTCCTCGACGCGCCCGACGCCATGCGCCGGTTCCGCGAGTCCGCCACCGAGACGGCGGGCTTCTCCAACATGAGCGGCTTCGTCGACGACACCCGCGCCTTCTGCTCCATCCCCGCCCGGCACGACCTCGCCCGGCGCATCGACGCCGGGTACCTGGCACGGCTGGTCGCCGAGCACCGGCTGGACCTCGACGAGGCCCTCGACGTCGCCGCCGACCTCGCCTACCGCCTGCCCCTGGCGGCCTACGCCCGCCCCTGACGCGCGGTGGGCGGGCAGACACGACGAGCACGAGGAGTCGCGCAGTGAAGATGGGGTTCCGCTGGTACGGCGAGGGCAACGACACGGTGACGCTGGACCACATCCGGCAGATCCCCGGCGTCGAGACGGTCGTGTGGAGCCTGCACGGCAAGCAGGCGGGCGAGGTGTGGGAGCAGGAGGAGATCGACGCGGAGGTGGCGCGCATCTCCGGGCTCTCCGCCGAGGCGCGCGCCCGGGGCGTCACCCGGACGCTCGACGCCGAGGTCGTGGAGTCGGTCAACGTGCACGAGTCGATCAAGCTCGGCCGCACGGTGCTGGGGCTCGGCCGCGACGAGGCGATCGAGAACTACGTGACGACGATCCGGCGGCTGGGCCGGGCCGGCGTCAAGGTGGTCTGCTACAACTTCATGCCAGTCTTCGACTGGCTGCGCACGGACCTGTGGCACCCGCTGCCCGACGGGTCCACCGCCCTGTACTTCGAGAAGGCGGTGGTGGACCGGATGACGCCCCAGAGCGTCATCGCGGACATGGAGGTCGGCTCGCACGGCCTCACGCTGCCCGGGTGGGAGCCCGAGCGGCTGGCAGGCTTCGCCGAGCTCGACGCCGCCTACGTGGGCGTCACGCACGAGGACATGTACGCGAACTACCGGTACTTCCTCGACGCCGTGGTCCCCGCCTGCGAGGAGGCCGGCGTCAGGCTCGGCGTGCACCCGGACGACCCGCCGTTCGACGTCTTCGGGTGGCCTCGCGTCGTGTCCACGCCGGACGACCTGCAGCGCGTGCTGGACCTGCACCCGAGCCCGCACCACGGGCTCACGCTGTGCCTCGGCAGCTTCTCCGCCAACCCGGCCCAGGCGCCGCTGGCCGTGGACACCGTGCGCCGGTTCGTGGACCGCATCCACTTCACCCACGTGCGCAACATCAAGCACTTCCCGAACGGCGACTTCACCGAGGTGGGTCACCGCGCCTGCGAGGGCGACGTCGACACCACCGGGATCATGCAGGCGTACGCCGAGGCGGGGTACACCGGGTACGTGCGCCCGGACCACGGCCGCCACCTGTGGGACGAGAACACCACGAACAAGCCCCGGCCCGGGTACGGGCTGTACGACCGCGCGCTGGGCGTCCAGTACCTGCTGGGCGCCTGGGACGCGTTCCGGTACACCGCGCCCGGCGGGCGCGGCTGACCGTCCCTCCACCTCCGTCCGCCCACCCCCGAGGGAGCACGACCCCATGACCACCCCGGAGTCGCACGGCATCCGCCCGGCCGCCGTCCTGGACCTGCTCGACGACCTGGAGGCTCCCGGCCTCGACCCGCACGGCCTGGTCGTCGCGCGGCACGGCGTCCCCGTGGTCCGCGGCACCTGGGCGCCGTACCGCCCGGACCTGCCCGGGCTCGTGTACTCGGTGTCGAAGACGTTCACCGCGATCGCGGTGGGCCACCTCGTCGCCGACGGTGCGCTCGCGGTGGACGACCTGGCCGGGTCGTTGCTGGGGCTGCCCACGGACACCGGGATCACGGTGCGCCACCTGCTCACCATGAACACCGGGCACACCGCGGAGCAGGTCGCCGACCTCGGCTTCGACTCCGCACGCCTCCTGACCGTCGTGCCGGAGTACACCCCCGGCACCCACTTCGTGTACAACTCGTCGGCGTCGATGGTGCTGTCGTCGATCGTGACCGCGCTCACCGGCGAGCGTCTGACGGACTACCTGCGCCCGCGCGTGCTGGACCCCCTGGGCGTCCAGGACCCCTGGTGGGTGGGGCACCGCGACGGCGACCGCGGCATCGACCAGGGCTGGTCGGGGCTGCACGTGACGGTCGAGGACGTCGCGCGGCTCGCGGTCGCCATGGCGGACGGCGGACGGTACGACGGCGCCCAGGTGATCCCCGCCGGCTGGCTGGCGGAGATGGGGCGGCCCTGGTCGGACAACGCGGACTCTCCCGGCGCGGACCACGACTGGGCGCTCGGGTACGGCTACCAGGTGTGGCGGAGCCGGCACGGCGTCCGCGCGGACGGCGCGTACGGGCAGTTCGGCGTGGCCGTGCCCGAGCTCGGCCTCGCGATCGGCTATCTCGGCGCGACCCGGTCGACGGACCAGGTGCTCGACGCCTTCTGGCGCTTCGCCGACCGGCTCACCGACGGGCCGCTGACCCCGGAGGACGGTGACGGCGCACGGCTGCGGGCACGGCTCGCCGCCCTGGACACGTGGCCCGGGCGCGTCGGACCCGACCCGGACCCCACGCCGGCCGAGCGGATCTCCCCGGCGTCGTGGACCCTGCTCCCCGGCGAGCCTTCCGGACCCTGGCAGGTCGACGTCGGCGGCCACCTCCTCACGGCGACCGCGGACGCGTGGACCACCCACGTCGTGCCCTGGCCGGACGGGTCGCTCGCCTCCGGCGGGTCCCACGCCGACCGGCCCGTGCCCGTGCCCGACCCGGTGCTCGTGCTCGCCCTGCGCGGGCGCGCCGACGACGACGGTCGCGTCCGGCTCGACGTCGTCGTCCCGACGTCGCCCCACCGCCTCGTCGCCGAGGGGCGTCCCGGCGAGCGCCTCGACCTCGCCTGGACGACGACGCCGCTGTGGCGCCCGACCCTGTCCGCCCTGGTCGTGCCCGCGACCCTGCTGCACCCGCCCACCCAGGAGCTGCCGAGGTAGTCCAAGCCCTGCCGAGGTAGTCCAAGCCCCTGCCGAGGTAGTCCAAGCCCTGCCGAGGTAGTCCAAGCCCTGCCGAGGTAGTCGAGACCCTGCCGAGGTAGTTCCAACCGCGCCGAGGTAGTCACGTCCCGGCGGATGGCGGACTACCTCGGCGCGGCTGGAACTACCTCGCGGGATCCTGAACTACCTCGGCGCGGCTGGAACTACCTCGCGGGGTCCAGAACTACCTCGGCAGGATGGGCGGTGCCCCGGCGGGACGGTCAGCGCTGGACGCGCGCGCTGCCGCCGCCGGCGAGCTTGGCGACCTCGGCGAGGGTCGCCGTCGTCGTGTCCCCCGGGGTGGTCATGGCGAGGGCACCGTGCGCGGCGCCGTACTCGACGGCCTCCTGCAGGGAGCCGAGCTCCATGAGCCCGTAGGCCAGGCCGGAGGCGAACGAGTCGCCGCCCCCGACACGGTCGAAGATCTCCAGGTCGGCGCGGTGGGTCGCCTCGACGAAGCCCTCGGCGCGCGACCAGGCGATGGCGCCCCAGTCGTTGCGCGACGCCGAGCGCACGCCGCGCAGGGTGGTCGCGATGACCTGGAAGTTCGGGTACGCCTCGGCGGCCGTGCCGATCATGGTCCGGAAGGCGCCGGTGTCCAGGTCGGTGAGGTTCTCGTCGACCCCCTCGACCTCGAAGCCGAGCGACGCGGTGAAGTCCTCCTCGTTGCCGATCATGACGTCGACGTGCTGCGCCAGACGGCGGTTGACCTCGCGGGCACGCTCGACGCCCCCGATGCCCTTCCACAACGACGGGCGGTAGTTGAGGTCGTACGACACGACCGTGCCGTGCTTCTTGGCGGCCGTCATGGCCGCCTCGGCGACGTCCGCGGCAGACTCCGACAGCGCCGCGAAGATGCCGCCCGTGTGCAGCCAGCGGACGCCGGACCCGAACAGCGCGTCCCAGTCCACGTCTTCCGGCTTCAGCTGCGAGACGGCGGTGTTGCCACGGTCGCTCACGCCGACGGCGCCGCGCACGCCGAAGCCGCGCTCGGTGAAGTTGAGGCCGTTGCGCACGGTACGGCCGATGCCGTCGTACTCGCGCCACTGCACCCAGGACGTGTCGAGCCCGCCGGTGAGCATGAAGTCCTCGACGAGGCGGCCGACCTCGTTGTCCGCGAGCGCCGTGACGATCGCGCCGCGCAGGCCGAACGCCCGGCGCAGGCCGCGGGCCACGTTGTACTCGCCGCCGCCCTCCCAGACGTCGAACGAGCGTGTGGTGCGCACGCGGCGGTCGCCCGGATCGAGACGCAGCATGACCTCGCCCAGCGCGACGACGTCGTACCGGCACTCGGCCGCGGGGCGGGTGGTGAGGGACGGGTTCGTCATCAGGACTCCTTGCTGGTCGGCTGGGCGAGGGCGACGGCCTCGGCGGTGCGGCGGGTGATCTCGGCCCAGTCGCCGGCGGACACGAGCGACTTCTCGACCATCCACGACCCGCCGACGGCGAGCACGGGGGCGAGCCCGAGGTAGTCGTCGAGGTTCGCGGCGCTCACGCCGCCGGTGGGCACGAAGCGCAGGCCGGGGAACGGTGCGGAGAACGCCTTGATCGCGGCGGGGCCGCCCACGACGGAGGCGGGGAACAGCTTGACGACGTCGAGCCCGAGGTCGAGGGCGGCCATGATCTCGCTGGGGGTGGCGACGCCGGGCAGGACGGGCACGCCGTGCTCCTGCGCCCGGCGCACGACGGCCGCGGACAGGCCGGGCGACACGATGTAGCGCGCGCCGGCGTCGACGACGGCGTCGACCTGGTCGACGGTGGTGACGGTGCCGGCTCCGACGACGACGTCGGGCTGGGTGCGCGCGACGGCGCGGATCGCGTCGATCCCGCCCGCGGTGCGCAGGGTGATCTCGGCGACGGGCAGGCCGCCGGCGACGAGCGCGTCGGCGAGGCGCGCCCCCTCGTCCGCGCCGTCGACCACGACGACGGGCACGAGTCGGTGGGCTCCGAGTGCGGCGACGACGTCGCCGGCGGCCGCCGGGGTCGGGGTGTCGGGGGAAGACATCGGTGCTCCGTTTCGCTATGGTGAACGCCTGTTGTTCACTACGGAACACCATAACCGACAAGACCCGCACCGTGGAGCACCCGACATGACCGACCCCAGCCCGCTCGGCAGCGTGGACAAGGCCCTGCTCACGCTCGACGCGCTCGCCCGCGCAGGCGCCCGCGGCGCCGCGCTGGCGGACCTCGCCGCCGAGGTCGGTGCCAACAAGTCGACGCTGCACCGCACCCTCGCTGCGCTGCGGCACCGCGGCTACGCCGACCAGGGCCCCGACGGCTCCTACACCCTGGGGCCCGCCGTGCTGTCCCTCGGCGCCGCCTACCTCGCCGAGGACAACCTGCCCGGACTGCTCCGCCCGGCGCTCGAGGCGCTGCGCGACGACGTGGACGAGCTAGTGCACCTCGGCACCCTCGCCGGCCATGAGGTCGTCTACCTCGACAAGGTGGAGCCGCAACGTCCCCTGCGCGTGTGGTCCGCCGTCGGACGACGCATCCCCGCCGCCACGAGCGCCCTCGGCCGCGCGCTGCTCGCCGCCGCCCGGCCGGACGACGCCGAGGTGGACCGGTATGCCGCGGCGGGCCCCGCCGGCGCCGACCCGGCGGCCGCCGACCGGCTGCGCACCGCCCTGGACGACGCGCGCGCCCACGGGTTCGCCGCCGAGACCGAGGAGAACGAGCCGGGCATCGCGTGCGTCGCGGTCGCCCTGCTGCGCGGTGGCCGGCCCGTCGGGGCCGTGAGCATCACGGCCCCGGTCGAGCGCATGACCGGTCCCGCGCGCGACGCCCGCGTCGCCGCGCTGCGCGACCTCCTGCCGTCGGTCCTCCCGACCGGCCTGACCGTCCCGGCCGTCCCGGCCTGACGTGGAGCGCGGCCAGGCCCCCGTTCGGGCACGATGGGCGCCATGAGCACCCGCACCCCGCGCGACATCCTGTTCATCGGCGGCACCGGCGTGATCAGCGCCGCGAGCGTCGCCCGCGCCGCCCGGCTCGGCCACCGGGTCACGGTCCTCAACCGGGGGACGTCGACCGCACGGCCCCTGCCGCCGGAGGTCGAGACGCTCGTGGCGGACGTGCGCGACGACGACGCCGTGGACGCCGCGCTCGCGGGCCGCGAGTTCGACGTCGTCGCCCAGTTCCTCGCCTTCGGTGCGGACCACGTGGCGCACGACGTCGAGCGGTTCGCGGGGCGCACCGGGCAGTACGTCTTCGTCTCCTCCGCCTCGGCGTACCAGAAGCCGCCCGCACGCCTCCCCGTAACGGAGTCCACCCCGCTGCGCAACCCGTTCTGGCAGTACTCGCGCGACAAGATCGCGTGCGAGGACGTGCTCGTGCGCGCGTCGCGGGACCACGGGTTCCCCGCGACGATCGTGCGCCCGTCGCACACCTACGACCGCACCCTCCTGCCCACCACCGGTGGCTGGACCGACGTCGCGCGCCTGCGGGCGGGGCGCCCCGTCGTCGTGCACGGCGACGGCACCTCCCTGTGGACGCTCACGCACACCGACGACTTCGCGGTCGGGTTCGTCGGGCTGCTCGGCCATCCGGGTGCGGTGGGCGACACCTTCCAGATCATGGGCACGCACGCCCCGTCCTGGGACCAGGTCTACCGGTGGCTCGCGGCGGCGGCCGGCGTCGACGAGCCCGAGCTCGTGCACGTCGCGTCGGAGACGATCGCGCGCGCCCTGCCCGACGTCGGGCCCGGCCTGCTCGGCGACAAGGCGCACACCATGCTGTTCGACTGCGCCAAGCTCCAGGCTCTCGTGCCCGAGTTCGGCACCACGATCACCTACGACCAGGCCGCCGTCGAGCAGATCGCCTGGTACGACGCGCACCCCGAGGCGCAACAGGTCGACGACGCGCTCGACGCCGCCTTCGACCGGCTCGTCGAGCACGCGCGGTCCGTCTGAGCGGGGCCGCGTACGGGCCACGTACCCTGCCGAGGTGACCCGCTCCCCCGCCCCGCTCATCCTGCTCGACCTCGACGGCACGCTCACCGACTCCGCCCCCGGCATCGTGGCGGGCATCCGGCACGCGTACGGCGTGCTCGGCCTGCCCGTGCCCGACGACGCCACGCTCCGCTCGTTCGTCGGCCCGCCGATCACGGCGTCCTTCGCCGCGCACGGCGTCCCCGCCGACCGGGTGGAGGAGGCCGTGCGGGCCTACCGCGACGTCTTCGCCGCCGGCGGCATGTACGACAACCGGGTGTTCGACGGCGTCCCGGACGTGCTGCGTGCCCTCAGGGCGGCCGGCTGCACCCTGGCCGTGGCGACCTCCAAGCCGGAGGTCTACGCGAGGCCGATCTGCGACCGCTTCGGGCTGACGGAGCTGGTCGACGGCGTGTTCGGCGCTCCGCTCGACGAGGGCACCTCGACGAAGGCCGACGTCATCGCGAAGGCGCTCGCCACGCTCGGTCGCACGTCGCCCGTGGACCCCGCCGACGGTCCCGTCCTCATGGTGGGCGACCGTGAGCACGACGTGCACGGTGCCGCCGAGCACGGCATCCGCTGTCTGGGCGTCACCTGGGGCTATGCGGCACCCGGAGAGCTCGAGGAGGCCGGTGCCGTCGCGCTGGTCGACACTGTGCCCGACCTGGCCGGCGCCGTCTTCACGCAGCTCGCCGCCTGACCCCGACCTGTCAGAACCACGCCCCGCCATACCCGCTCCTGGTTCTGACAACTCCGGGACGCTCCGAGCTGTCAGAACCAGGACATGCCATACCCCGCCGTGGTTCTGACAGCTTCCGACGGCGGCAGCGGACATGCGACGAGGGCCCCGGATC
>NZ_JBHUWC010000047.1:0-23301 GCF_042670225.1 Isoptericola sp. NPDC057191
GGATCGATGCCCGGGGCGCCGGCCGTGTGTGGGGTGCGGGCCGCGAGCGGCCCGCGAGTGTCGAGACCGGCGTCAGGCCGAGACGGCCTGCTGCGCCGCGACCGCGGCGATCTGGTCGGGGCGGAAGCCCGACCAGTGCGTGTCGCCGGCGACGACGACCGGGGCCTGCAGGTAGCCGAGCCCGCGCACCATCTCGAGCGCCTCGGCGTCCTGCGTGATGTCGACCACCGTGTACTCGACGCCCTTGCGGTCGAGGGCGCGGTAGGTCGCGTCGCACTGCACGCAGGCCGGCTTGCTGTAGACCGTGATGCTCATGTGTCTCTCCCTCTCTGCGCTCCCCCGCCGGGGGGCTTGGTCCGACCCGTGCTGCGGCCCTGCGAGCCGGTCCCCTCGGTGGGCCCGAGAGGGGCCTGGACCAGGGATGACGCCCGCGGAACTACGCCCGTGTGCTTTGTTCGAAGGGCTGTGCGCCCCGCGTGCTCCAAACACTACACCTAGTGGTTGGGGCACGCGCGGGACCGACATCTTGTGGTTGACATCCGTGTCATTCATCGAACGCCCCTCGTCCGGCGACCCTGTCGACAGCCTTCCACGAGGGTCTGACATCCCTCGTCCACAGGGTCCCCGGGTCTCCGTCCCCACCGCCTGTGCGCCTCCGTCCGCAGCACCGTGCGGTTCCCGCCCCGATGTCCACAGGCGGTGGGCGACGGGTGTCCACAGCATGTGCGCGACGCGGTCGCGCACCGCGTGCCGGCCGTCGCCAGGGCACCGGCCCATCCCGCACCCGCCGCGGGCCGGGCAGAACGGACATTCGAGGCTCGGATCGGGTCGCGAACTCGCCCTAGATCGTCGGCGTGTCGCGTGTGGTGGCGTGTCCCACAGCGGACGGGCAGCCGCCGTCACCCGCGGCCGGTCTCCCGCCCCGGCGCCTGCCAGCCCCGCGGGTCGAGACCGCCCGGCACCGCGGTGGCGGGAGCGTACGGCGCGCGGGTGAGGTGGAACGTGCCGACGTCGAGGGCCTCCGCGGGAGTGCCCGGCGCCACGACGCGCAGCCGCTCCCCCAGCCAGTAGCCACCCTCCACGCCCGTCCAGCCACCGTCCTGCGTCCGCCCGAAGACGGTGCTGCGGCCGCCGTCGGCGCTCAGCTCCAGGCGCCCGTCGCCACGCCTCGCCAGGGTGTAGGCCATCGGGCCCCAGTACCAGGTGCCCGTGAGCGCGAGCACGGCCGGGTCGTCCACCGGCTCGACCTGCGGGCCGGCCGCGGGGGCGGGCAGGACGCCGAGCAGCTCCTCCAGGAAGGAGGCGTCCCCGAACCCCGCCGTCGAGCTGCCGCACACGGCGACGACGTCCCCCGTCGCAGGGTCCGCGCGCACCGTGGCGGTGAACCCCGGCACGCTCCCGCCGTGGCCGACCGTCCGCCGCCCGGCCCCGGCGCCGGTGTGGTGCACGGAGACCCCCAGCCCCCAGGCGGCGGTGAACGGCCGCCCGTCGTCGTCGACCACGGCGCGCGGGGTCGTCATGCGCCGTCGCCACTCCCGCGAGAGCACGCCGTCCCCGGCGCCCTCGGCGCCCTCCCCCCGGCCGGCACCGACCAGCCACGACCCGAAGCGCACCAGGTCGGCCGGGGTCGACCACACCTCCCCGGCCGGGCCCATCGCGCCGTAGGCCGCGACCGGCTCGACGAGCACGGCGTCCGCGTGCGGGTGCACCGCGTACCCGACGGCCGCGTCCGGGGCGGGCGTACGTCCGGTGCGGTCCATGCCCAGCGGCGCCCAGACCTCGTCGCGCAGCACCGCGTCCCACGGGCGGCCGTGCGCCAGCTCGAGGAGCCTGCCCAGCACGGCGTAGCCCACGTTGGAGTAGTGGAACCGCTCGCCCGGCTCTCGTTGCGGCTCCGGGCCGGACGCGACCAGCTCGTCCCAGGTTCCCGCGCCGTGCCGCTCCCACCAGGGCCCAGGCGGCTCGGCGGGCAGCCCGGAGGTGTGCGTGAGCAGGTGCGCGACGGTGGCGTCGGGGACGGGCGCGTCCGGCACGTGCCGCCCCACCGGGTCGTTCAGCCCCAGCCGGCCCGCGGCGGCCAGCCGCAGCACGGCCACCGCCGTCATCGGCTTGCTGATCGACCCGACGCGGAACACCGTGGCCGGGCCGGCAGGCGCCCACCCCGCGGTGCCGGCCCACACGAGCTCGCCGGCGCGGCCCACCGCGGCGGACAGGGCCGGCACCCGGGCCTCCTGGGCGCGGCGCCGGAGAGCGTCGTCGAACCGGGTGAGGTCGGAGCGGGCAGCGTCGGACGAGTCGGGTACGGGGACGGACGAGGAGACGGGTGGCCGGGCGGTCATGCCCGCACGCTAGCGCCCGGGCGACCAGGGGGCGACGGCGTCGACCGGCGGCAGCTCGCCGGACGTCACGAGCCGGCGGTACCAGTGCGCCGAGTCCTTCCACGTGCGCTCCCCGGTCGGGTAGTCCACGTGCAGGATGCCGAACCGGCGGGAGTAGCCGTAGCCCCACTCGAAGTTGTCCATGAGCGACCAGGCGAAGTACCCGCGCACGTCCGCGCCCGCGTCCCGGGCCACGCCGAGGGCCTCGACGTGGTCGTGCAGGTAGGCGACGCGACGGTCGTCGTGCACGCGGCGCACGCCGCCGTCGAGGACGAGCTCGTCGTCGAACGCCGCGCCGTTCTCGGTGACGGCGAGCGGCAGGTCCGGGTAGGTGCGGTGCAGCCCGACCAGCAGGTCGGTGAGCCCCGACGGCTCGATGTTCCAGCCCATCGCGGTGTACGGGCCGGGCTGCTCGACGAACTCGACGTCGGTGACGCCGATCCACGGGCTGTGGCCGGACGCGCCGTGCCCGTCGTTCTCGGACCGTTCGCCGTCGCCCGCGAAGTGCCGCACCGTGACGGTGGAGTAGTAGTTGACGCCGAGCACGTCCAGGGGCTGGCGGACCAGCTCGAGGTCGCCGTCGTGCACGAAGGACCAGTCGGAGACGTGGGCCGTGCCCGCCAGCAGGTCCTGCGGGTACGCGCCGTCGAGCATCGGGCCGAGGAACGCGCGGTTGGCGAGCGCGTCGATGGTCCGGACGGCCTCGGCGTCGGCCGCGGACGACGCGTCGGCCGGCCGGATCGCGTGCAGGTTCAGCGTGACCGACACCTGGGCGCCTGGCAGCACCTCACGGATCGCCCGCGCGGCCAAGCCGTGCGCGAGGTTGAGGTGGTGCACGGCGGCGAGCGCCGCGGCGGGCTCGGTGCGCCCGGGCGCGTGCACGCCCGAGCCGTAGCCGAGGTAGGCCGAGCACCAGGGCTCGTTGAGGGTGGTCCAGGCGTCGACGAGGTCACCGAGCTCGGTCGCCATGTGCCGGGCGTACTCGGCGAACGCCTCCGACGTGCGCCGGTCCGTCCAGCCCCCGGCGTCCTCGAGCTCCTGCGGCAGGTCCCAGTGGTACAGCGTGACGTACGGGCGGATGCCACGGTCGCGCAGGGCCTGCAGGAGACGCCGGTAGAACGCGACGCCCTCGGGGTTGAGCGGCCCGCTGCCGCCCGGCTGCACCCGCGGCCACGAGATCGACAGCCGGTACGCGTCCACACCGAGCCGGTCGAGGTGGTCCACGTCCTCGGCCCAGCGGTGGTAGTGGTCGCACGCGACGTCGCCGGTGTCACCGCCCTGCGTGCGGCCCGGTGTGTGGGAGTAGGTGTCCCAGATCGACGGCCCGCGGCCACCCTCGGTCGCGGCACCCTCGATCTGGTAGGCGGCCGTGGCCGTGCCCCACAGGAAGTCGGCAGGAAAGGTCCGTGCGTTCACAGCGTGATCCTCAGCTCTCCGGGTCCGGTGGAGGTGGCGACGCGGCCGTCGACCCGGGTGCTCCAGCCGCCGGGCGCGTCGTCGGTCGTGACGACGATCTCGTCGCCGGTCCGGCGCACGCGGAACCGGGCCGCCGCGCCGTCGGGGCCGCCGGTCGGGACGGCCGTGACGTCGTCGTAGCCGTCGGGCAGCTGGACGAGGCGCAGCTCGACGTCGTCGGCCCAGGCGTAGTCGGGACGGTCCGTGCGCGCGCCCACGGGCAGGACGGTGCCGGGCCGCACGAGCACGGGCAGCGAGTCGACGCCGTGGGTCTCGGTGACCCAGCGCGGCCCGGTCACCGTGGCGTCGTGCCCGCCGTCCGCGCCGTCGAGCAGCCTGGTCCACGTCCCTTCGGGCACGTAGTACTCGACGGTGCCGTCCGCGGTGAACACGGGGGCCACGAGGAGCGAGCCACCGAGCATGTACTGCATGTCCACGCCGTAGGTGCCCCGGTCGGCGGGGAACTCCAGCACCATCGGCCGCATGATCGGCGTGCCGTCGGTGTGCGCCTGCTCCCCGGCCGCGGCGAGGTAGGGCATGAGCGACATCTTGAGGTGGCTGAAGCGGCGCGCGACGTCCACCGCCTCGTCGTCGAAGGCCCACGGCACCCGGTACGACGACGAGCCGTGGAAGCGGGAGTGGCTGGACAGCAGCCCGAAGGCGAGCCACCGCTTGAACACCGCGGCGTCGGGCGTGCCCTCGAACCCGCCGATGTCGTGGCTCCAGTAGCCGAAGCCCGACAGGGCGAGGGAGAGGCCGCCGCGCAGGGACTCCGCCATCGAGGCGTAGGTCGAGTCGCAGTCCCCGCCCCAGTGCACGGGGAACTGCTGGCCGCCGGCCGTCGCCGACCGGGCGAAGACCACGGCCTCGCCGCGCCCGCGGCGGCGCTCCAGCAGGCCGAACACGGCCTCGTTGTAGAGCTCGGCGTAGTAGTTGTGCATCTTGCGGGGGTCGGACCCGTCGTGCCAGACGACGCCGTCGACGGGGATGCGCTCGCCGAAGTCGGTCTTGAACGCGTCGACGCCCTGGTCGAGGAGCCGCTCGAGGTGGCCGAGGTACCAGGCGGTCGCCTCGGGGTTGGTGAAGTCGACCAGCGCCATGCCCGCCTGCCACAGGTCCCACTGCCAGACGCCGCCGTCGGTGGTGCGCAGCAGGTAGCCCTTGGCCCGGCCCTCCGCGAACAGGGGCGACCGCTGCCCGATGTAGGGGTTGATCCAGACGCTCACCTTGAGGCCGCGCTCGTGGAGGCGGGCGAGCATGCCCTCCGGGTCGGGGAAGACGCGGGGGTCCCACTCGAAGTCGCACCACTGGTACTCGCGCATCCAGAAGCAGTCGAAGTGGAAGACGCTGAGCGGCAGCCCCCGCTCGGCCATCCCGTCGACGAAGCCGGTCACCGTGGCCTCGTCGTAGTCCGTGGTGAACGACGTCGACAGCCACGGCCCGTAGGACCAGGCGGGCACGCGTGCCGGCCGGCCGGTGAGGGCGGTGTACCGGCGCAGCACGTCCTTCGGCGTCGGGCCGGCGATGACGTAGTACTCCAGCGCCTGGCCCTCCACCGAGAGCTGGACGCGGGTGTTCACCTCGGAGGCGACCTCGAGCGACACCCGCTCCGGGTGCGCGACGAACACCCCGTACCCCTTGCTGGTGAGGTACAGCGGGACGTTCTTGTACGCCTGCTCGCTGGACGTGCCGCCGTCCTCGTTCCAGACGTCGACCGACTGGCCGTTCTTCACGAACGGTCCGAACCGCTCCCCCAGCCCGTAGACGTGCTCCCCCGGGTCGAGCGTGAGCTGCTCGTGCACCCAGGCGCCGCCCGCGTCCGGGCCGGACGTCGCGGTCATCGCGCCCACCGACTTCGGCAGGCTGGAGGTGAGCACCCGCCCGTCGTGCTCGAAGTCGACGTGCCAGCCGGCGCCGCGGTGCACCCGCACCGACAGCCCGCCCGTCTCCAGCACCCCGGTGGTGTCGTCGACCTTCACCACGGGCCGGAAGCCCGGCTCGGGCGTGACGGCGAACTCCGGCCCGCGGTGCGCCGCGCCCGCGAAGTGCTCCACCCGGACCTTGACCACCCCGGGGGCGGGCGAGGAGTACGTGACGGTGAGCATCGGCCGGTTGAGGGTGTCCCCCCGGCGGCGGACGGGCGCGGTCGGCGCGTAGACGGTCATGCTTCCGGTGGCCTCGTCGACGCGGACGTCGTCGACCTCGACCGCGTACAACGGCTCGATGCCGCGGCGGGTCTGCCAGTAGCCGTCGGTGAACTTCATCAGGGCTGCACCCACTTCGTGCTGTCGGGTTCGATGATGGCGGACGGCCCGGGGGCTCGCCGCACGAGGGTCGGGGCGCTCACTTGACCGCGCCGGCGGTGACGCCGCGGGTGAGGGTGCGCTGGAAGATCAGGAAGAAGACGAGGGCCGGGACGAGCGAGACGAGCGCGCCCGCGTTGGTCGTCGGGGCGTCCATCATCCGGTCGCCCTGGAGCGACGCGAGCGCGATCGGGACCGTCTGCGTGTCGTGCGTGGTGAGCATGACCAGCGGGATGAAGAACTCGTTCCACGTCCAGATGAAGAAGAAGATCATCAGCACCATGAGGGTGGGGCGCACGATCGGGAACACCACCTGCCACAGGATCCGCCAACGACCCGCCCCGTCGAGCGCCGCCGCCTCGAGCAGCGCCGGCGGGAACGTGCCGAGCACCGAGGCGAGCAGGTACGTGCCGAAGGCGGACTGGATCACCGTGAAGATGATGATCACCGACCACTGCGAGTTCGACAGCCCCACCTGCCGGGCCATGTCGAAGAGCGGGTAGACGAGCGCCTCCTGCGGCAGCATGTTCGCCAGCAGGAAGAGCAGCACGACGACCATGCGGCCGCGGATCCGGCCGACGCCGATCGCGTACGCGTTGAGCAGCGACAGCACGCACCCGGCCACCGCCACCACGGCCGAGATGAAGAACGAGTTCCACAGCTTCACCGGGAACTCGGTGCGCTGCCAGAAGTTCACGAGGCCGTCGAGGTAGAGGCTGCTCGGCAGGCTGAGCGGCCCGTGCTGCGTGTAGTCCTCGGGGGACTTGAACGCGTTGAGCAGCATGACGAGCAACGGAGCCAGCACGAGCAGGGCGACGACGACGGCGCCGGCCAGCACGAACCAGCGCGCGGCACCTCGGCGGTGCCGGCTGCGCTCGCGCGGCGTCGGCGGTCGTGGCCCCTGGCTCGTGGCACGGCCGGACGGCGGTGCCTGGACGGTCGCGGCCATCAGCGCCCCACCTCCTCGGCCCGCTCGGCGCGCGACTGCAGCGCGAGGATGACGACGGCCACCACGACGATCACCACCGTGAGCACGGTCGCGACGGCTGCGCCGTAGCCGACCCGCGACTTGTCGAAGAAGTTGAGGTACGAGTAGTAGCTGGGCACCAGCGTGGAGCTCTCCGGTCCGCCGCGCGTGAGCACGTAGATCGGCCCGAACACCTTGAGCGCCGCGACCGTGCAGGTCAGCGTCACGACGAACGTCTCGGGGCGGATCTGCGGGATCGTGATGGCGCGGAACCGCCGCCACCAGCCGGCGCCGTCCAGCTCCGCGGCCTCGTAGAGCTCGGGGTCCACCCGCTGGAGCGCGGCCATGAAGATCACGACGGGGTAGCCGATCTGCACCCAGATCAGCACGAGCATGACGCTGGGCAGGGCGGTGCTCGGGTCGCCCAGCCAGTTGGGCGGGTCCGCCACGCCGAGGGAGCGCAGGATCTCGTTGAGCGCGCCCGTCTGAGCGTTGAGGATCCAGTTCCACAGCACGCCCGCGACCGCGACGGGCAGGATCTGCGGCAGGTAGTACGTGGCGCGCAGGACGGCGGCCGTCCGGGCGCCGAAGCGGCGTCCGAGGTAGTCGAACAGCACTGCCGCGAGCAGCAGGCCGATCGCCGTCGGCACCAGCACCATCGCGACGATCATCGCGATCGAGTTCTCGAACGACGTCCAGAAGGCGGCGTCGTGCCAGAGCTCGGCGTAGTTGTCGAGGCCCACCCAGGTGAGCGGGGCCAGCCCGCCGCGCCAGGAGAAGAGGCTGATGTACACGTTGGTCACCAGGGGGTACCCGATGACGAGGACGAAGAGCGCCGCACCGGGCAGCAGGTAGACCAGGTAGGGCAGGGAGGTGCCGCGCCGGCGGCGGGCGCGCGCGGGGCGGCGCGCCGCCGGGGCGGTCGTGGTGGCCGTCATGTCGTCACTCGCCGAGCAGGTCGGCCTTGCCGTCCGTGTAGGCCGACTCGAGACCGTCGAGCACCTGGTCGGGGGTCTTCGACTGGTTCACCAGCGACTGCAGCTGGCTGACGATCGTGTCGTAGTAGCCCGGCACCGGCCAGTCGGGGTAGAAGGCCAGGCCGTCGTCGTCGAGGATCGTCTGGAAGTTCTCGGTGAGCTCGCGCGTGCGCTCGTCCGTGATGGTCGACGCGTCGCCGGCGACCGGCAGCCCGCCGGCCTGCGCGAGCACGTCCTGCACCTCGGGTCGCAGCGTCGTGTCGATGAACTCGGTGGCGAGGGACGGCGAGTCGGCGTTCGTCGGGACCACCCACAGGTTGCCGGACGAGCCGACCTGCAGCGTGTTGCCCGGGAAGTTGAACTGGCCCCAGTCGTCCTTCATCTCGGCGGCGACCCGGCCGAACCACCAGGACCCGGAGACCATCATCGGGTAGTCGCCCTTCATGAACGCGACGCCCATGTCCTCGGCGGTGAGCCCGGCGGAGTCGGACGCGACGTAGCCGTCCTTGATCCACTCGTCGAGCTGCTGGGTGGCGGCCGTCATCTCGGGTCCGTGGAAGTCGACGTCGCCGTCGAAGAGCTGGTACTGGTCGACCAGGTCGCGGTCGGCGTTCGCGAGCACGAGCTCGTACCAGAGCTGGCCCAGCGGGTACTCCGCACCGGCCTCGGCGAGCGGCGTGACGCCGTCGTCCTTGAACGCCTTCATGACGTCCTCGAGCTCGTCGAGCGTGGTCGGCACCTCGAGGCCCGCCTTCTCGAACATCTTCTTGTTGTAGTAGACGCCGACGAACTCGCCGTAGTTGGGCACCCCGTACCAGTCGCCGGAGCCCATGAGGCCGTTCTTGTCGTAGCGCGCCGTGGTCTGCAGCGAGCCGGAGAGCTTGTCCGCCCAGCCGTCCTCCTCCGCGGCGTCGGTGAGCGGGGCGATCAGGCCCTGGGCCGCGAGCTGGCCCGCCGTCGCGTTGCCCTTGTTGTACTCCATGACGTCCGGGACGTCGTCCCCGGTGAGGACGATCTTCGCGTTCTTCTGGATCTGCTCGAACGTCTGCTTCTCGACGTCGACCGTGACGTCGGGGTGCTCGTCCTCGAAGATCTCGATCGCCTTGGCCCAGGCCTGCCCCATGGCGGAGTCGTCGTTCTCGTAGTGCCAGATGGTCAGGGTCTTGTCGTCGGTGTCGCCACCTCCGGAGGCGGTCCCGCCCCCGGCTCCCCCGCCGCCGACGCAGGCGGTCAGCGTCAGGGTCGACGCGGCGATCAGGGCGACCGCCTGGGCGGTGCGCGCGCGGTGCAGCATGGGGTCCTCCTCGTCGAGATCCTTCGCCGCGGCTCCGGTGGTCGTGCCTGCCGCGACGAGGCGCCGTCGATGATCCGTCGATGGATCATCGAAGCGCTTCGACGATGAGTATCGTCCCCGGGCCCGGCGAACGTCAAGGCCACCGCTCACCGCCTGGCAGACGCGGCCTCGCGCTCACCTCTGCACTGTCGAAACGTTTCCCGCGCCCACTACTCTCCTCCCATGGAGGACCTCCCTGCGACGACGCACGTCCTGCACGACGACCGCAGCGCGACCCGGTGGGTCGAGGCCTATCCGGTGGGCAACGGGCACCGCGGCGCGATGTGCGGGGGCCGGGCGGGCGTCGAGCACCTGTGGCTCAACGACGGGACGGCGTGGTCCGGGACCGCCCCCGCCGACCCGCTGGCCGGCGCCCGCGCCCGCGGTCCCGAGCACCTCGCCCGCGTGCGTGCGGCCGTCGCCGCCGGCGACGTGCGCACCGCGGAGGCGCTGCTCGCCGACACCCAGACCCCGTGGGCGCAGGCGTACCTCCCGCTCGCCGAGGCGGACGTCGCGGTCACGTCCGACGACGAGGGACCGGGCGACGGGCCGACCCCGCGCGCCCGCTCCGCCGGCCGACGGGAGCTGGACCTGCGCACGGGCGTCGCGACCCACACGTGGGAGCACCCGGTCGCGGGCACCGTCGTCCAGGAGACCTGGGCGGACTCCCGCGGCGGACCGCTGGTGCACACCGTCCGCGCCGAGCGACCCGTGCGCCTCGCCGTCCGCGTCGACAGCCTGCTGCGGGCGTCCTCCGCCCCGGCCCCGGCCGCCCCCGTGACGCTCGTCCGCGCGGTCGACCTGCCGGTCGACGTCCCGCCGACGCACCACCCGGAGGGCACGATCCGCTACGCCGCGGACGGCCGGACGGGCCTCGTCGCCGTGGCCGCCCCCGCGGACCCCGACGCGACGGTCGTCGACGGCACGCTGCGCACCGGCGCGGCGCGCACCCACGTGCTACTGGTCGCGACCGCGACGACCGACCCGCCCACCGACCCGGGCGGCGGGTCGGGGGCGCCCGCCACCCAGCGGCTCTCGGCGCAGCTCGACCTCGCCGCGGGCGGTGGCGGCCCCGCGGACGCCGGCGCGCTCCGCGAGCGCCTCCGGGCCTCCCACGTCGCCGAGCACGCACGGCTCTACGGACGCGTACACCTCGACCTGCCCTCGCCCGCCGGCGCGGCGGCGCTGCCCACCGCCCGCCGCGTGACCGCCGCCCTCGACCGCCCCGACCCGGGGCTCGCGGCCCTCGCGTTCCATCACGGGCGCTACCTGCTGCTGTCGTCGTCGCGCCCAGGGGGCCTCCCCGCCACCCTGCAGGGCCTGTGGAACCCCTGGCTGCCGGGCCCGTGGAGCAGCGCGTACACCCTGAACATCAACCTGCAGATGGCGTACTGGGCGGCCGGGACGACCGGGCTGGCGGAGTGCCAGGAGCCGCTGCTGGACTTCGTGCGACGGCTGGCGGCGGGGCCTGGCGCCGCGGTCGCGCGAGACCTGTACGGCGCCGCCGGCTGGGTGGCGCACCACAACTCGGACGCCTGGGGCCACGCCGCACCGGTGGGCCACGGCCAGGGCGCGGCCCAGTGGTCCGCGTGGGCGCTGGGCGGCACGTGGCTCGCCGAGCACGTCGTGGAGCACCACCGGTTCACGGGGGACGACGAGGCCCTGCGGGCCGCCTGGCCGGCGCTGCGCGGGGCGGGCGAGTTCGCGCTCGACTGGGTGCAGACCGCAAGGAGCAGCACCCGGGTACGCGCCTGGACCAGCCCGTCCACGTCGCCGGAGAACCGGTACGTCGCGCCGGACGGCGACCCGGCCGCGGTCGCGACCAGCACGGCCATGGACGTCGCGCTCCTGCGCGCGCTCGCCTCCGGCTGCCGAGAGGCGGCGGCCGCGCTGGGGCTCGCCGACGCGGACGCACCGTGGCTTGCGCCCCTCGAGGCGGCCGTGGCCGCGCTGCCCGACCCGGCCGTCGGGTCCCGCGGCGAGCTCCTGGAGTGGGACCGCGAGGTTGTCGAGGCGGAGCCGGAGCACCGGCACCTGTCCCACCTCGTGGGGCTGTTCCCGCTCGGCACGCTCGACCCGGTCACGACTCCTGGCCTGGCGCGCGCCGCCGCCCGCAGCCTGGAGCTGCGCGGCCGGGAGTCGACCGGCTGGTCGCTCGCCTGGCGCATCGCCCTGTGGGCCCGGCTGGGGCAGGGCGGGCGCGCCCACGACCAGGTCCTGCTGGCTCTGCGGCCGGCCGACGACTCCGGCGGCCGGCACCGCGGCGGTCTCTACCCCAACCTGTTCAGCGCTCACCCGCCGTTCCAGCTGGACGGCAACCTCGGCCTCACGGCGGGCGTGGCGGAGATGCTGCTGCAGTCGCACCGGCGCGCGGACGGGCGGGTCCGGCTGGACCTCCTGCCCGCCCTGCCCGCCGCGTGGCCCGACGGCGCGGTCACCGGCCTGCGCGCCCGGGGCGGGGCGGAGGTCGACCTCGACTGGCGCGACGGCGTGCTCACCGGGGCGCGCCTGCGTGCGCCCGCCGGTCGCGCCCTGGACGTCGTCGTGCACCGGGGCGACACGGAGGGCGCCGACGGCACCGGTGTCCTCGTGCGGGTCGGCGCGGGCGCTACCGTGATCCTCGACGTGGCCCGCGACCTGCCGGTCGCGGGCGCTGCCGTCCCTACCGCACCCAGGAGCTAGCCGTGGCCACCATCGAGGACGTCGCGAAGGCGGCGGGAGTCTCGGCGTCGACCGTCTCGTACGTGCTCTCGGGCAAGCGCTCGATCTCCGCACCGACGCGCCGCCGGGTCGAGCAGGCGATCGCTACCCTCGGCTACCGCCCGCACGCCGGGGCGCGCGCGCTCGCGTCGTCCCGCACCAACGTCATCGGGCTCGTGGCGCCGCTGCGCTCGGGCGTCGACGTGTCCGTCATCATGCAGTTCGTCACCGGCGTCGCCACGCACGCCCGCGACGTGGACCACGACGTGCTGCTGCTGACCCAGGACGACTCCGGCGGCATCGAGCGGGTGGCTGCCGGCTCCATGGTCGACGCCATCATCGTCATGGACGTCGAGGCCGACGACCCGCGACTGACGGTCCTGCAGTCGCTGCGGCAGCCGACGGTGCTCATCGGGCTCCCGCGCGACCCGGCGGGGCTGAGCTGCGTGGACCTGGACTTCGAGGCGGTCGGCCGGCTCGGTGCCCGCCGGCTCGCTGACGACGGCCACCGTCAGGTGGCGCTCATCGGCTCGCCGCCGGAGGTCCTCGACCGGCACACGTCGTACGCCGACCGCGTGGTGCGCGGCTTCCGCAGCGCGTGCACGGAGGCGGGGCTGGCCCACGACGTGGTGCCCTGCGAGCCCACGCCGGACGGGGCGCGCCGCGCCGTGGACGCGGTGCTCGACGACGCCCCCCGGACCACCGGCCTGGTGGTCCACAACGAGCGTGCGCTCCCCCACGTCCTCGCCCGCCTGGCCGAGCGGGGGCGGGACGTGCCGGGCGACGTCGCCGTCGTGGCCATCTGCCCGACGGACGTGGCTGTCGCCCAGCGCATCCCGCTGACCAGCATCGACATCCCCGGCGAGCTCATCGGCGGGGTGGCCGTGGACATGGTCGTGGCACGTCTCGACGGCGGTCAGCCGGCCGAGACGCGGCTCATCGCCCCCGTGCTGACCCCGCGCGCCAGCACCGCTCCGCGCCCGACCGCCGCCTGAGCCCCGGGCGCCTGGCGCCCGTCCACCGCACCCTCACCTCCGCCCCCGCGGCACGGTGTCGTCGAATCGCATCGACTCGGTACGCGTCGAATCTCCGTGCACTCATCGACGGACAACCATTGCGCCGCGCCCGCTCGGAGTGATATTTATTCGAAGCGCTTCGACGTGGCCTGCGCCACACCGGGAAGCGCGAGACCATCACGAGGGAGTGACAGGTGAGCCTCACCCAGGGAGCGCCGCTGCTCGACGGCGCCGCCGCCACCGCAGCACCGGACCCAGACCGGCAGCCAGGGCGCGACGACGAGGGGCGGCCCGCGGGGCCCGTGCGACGGGCGGGCACCAAGCCCTCCCGGACGATGTTCCTCGTCATCCTCCCGTTCCTGCTCCTCGTCCTCGTGTTCTCGTACCTGCCGCTCGCCGGCTGGGCGACCGCCTTCTTCGACTACAAGCCCGCGCTGGGCCTCGGGGGCAGCGAGTTCGTCGGGCTGCAGTGGTTCCGGATGCTCGTGTCCTCCCCCACGCAGCTCCAGCAGATCGGGCAGGTCATGGCGAACACGCTCGCCATGAGCTTCCTGGGCATCGCCACCTCCCTGCTGCCGGTGTTCTTCGCGATGCTCCTCAACGAGATCCGCGCCCCGTGGTTCAAGAACGCCGTGCAGACCCTGACGACGCTCCCGAACTTCATCTCGTGGGTGCTCGTCTACATGATCGCGTTCTCGCTGTTCTCCACCTCGGGCCTCGTCAACTCGGTGCTGCACGACTGGGGCCTGATCACCACGCCGATCAAGTTCCTCGACACGGGCGAGCACGTGTGGCTCACGATGCTGCTCTGGAGCCTGTGGAAGGGGCTCGGGTGGGGCGCGATCATGTACCTCGCCGCCATCTCGTCGATCGACCCCGCGTTGTACGAGTCCGCCCGCATCGACGGCGCCGGACGGTTCCAGCTGATGCGGTACATCACCTTCCCGCAGCTCATGCCCACGTACGTGGTCCTGCTCGTGCTGTCCGTGGCGAACATGCTCAACAACGGGATGGAGCAGTACTACGTGTTCCAGAACGCCTTCAACAAGGAGCACATCCAGGTGCTGGACCTGTACGTCTACAACATCGGGATCACGGGCAACAGCCTGTCCATGGCGACGGCGCTGGGCATGCTCAAGAGCGTGGTGTCCGTCCTGCTCCTCGTCACCGCCAACGCGATCGCCAAGCGCGCCCGCGGCACGTCGATCATCTGACCGGAGGACGTGACATGCCGACCACCAGCCCTGTCTTCCGGCGCACCCGGGGGGACATCCCCTTCGCGGTCGTGAACTACGCCGGGTTCCTGCTCTTCGCACTCCTGTGCGCCTACCCGTTCTACTTCCTGATCATCAACTCGATCAGCGCCAACGACGTGAGCGCCCTCGGCGACGTCCGGCTGTGGCCCGAGGGGCTGCACCTGTCGAACTACACCCAGATCCTGCAGCTGAACGGCCTCACCGCGGCCACCGTCGTGTCGGTGGCGCGCACCGTCATCGGCACGGGGTGCACGGTCCTGGCCTCGGCGTTCCTGGGCTTCATGTTCACGCAGGAGCGGATGTGGAAGCGCTCCCTGTGGTACCGCCTCGTCATCTTCACGATGTACTTCAGCGCGGGTCTCATCCCCATGTACATCACGATGAAGACGCTGGGGCTCACCAACTCGTTCTGGGTGTACATCCTCCCGGCGATCGTGCAGCCGTTCAACATCATCCTCGTCAAGACGTACGTCGAGTCGATGCCGCGGTCGCTGCAGGAGGCGGCCGAGATCGACGGCGCCGGCACCATCCGGATCTTCTTCCGGATCATCCTGCCGAACATGACGCCGATCCTCGCCACCGTGGCGATCTTCACGGCCGTGGCCCAGTGGAACTCGTTCCAGGACACGCTGCTGTACATCACCGACCAGAAGCTCTACTCGCTGCAGTACCTGCTCTACACGTACACGAACCAGGCGAGCAGCCTGGCGCAGGCCGCGCAGAACGCCCAGGGAAACCTCGGGGCGATCGCGTCGGCCGCCACCACGCAGACGCCGACGTCGATCCGCATGACGGTCGCGGTGCTCGTGGTGCTGCCGATCGTCTTCATCTACCCGCTGTTCCAGCGGTACTTCGTCAAGGGAATCATGCTCGGCGCGGTCAAGGGCTGACCGCGTCTCGTCGCGCACGAAGGGGTGTCATGAAACTCAGGAGATCCGTCGCCATGGTGGTGGTCCCGGTCCTCGGGGCGCTGTCGCTGGCGGCCTGCACGGCCTCAGGGACCGACGACACGTCGGGCCCGGTCAGCATCGACCAGGACTGGTCAAAGGCCGACCCGATCACCGTGGACGTCTACGACGGCCTGGCCAACTACATGGGGATCCAGGGCGGGTGGTTCGGCAAGATCGTCAAGGACAAGTTCAACATGGAGCTCAACATCATCGCTCCCAACGTCGCGGGCGGCGGTGACACCCTCTACAACACCCGCGTCTCGGGCGGGGAGCTGGGTGACCTCGTCGTCGTCGACAAGGGTCAGCAGATGGACGAGCTCGTCGAGGGCGGCCTGCTGCTGGACGCCTCCGACTACTACGGGTCGATGAAGAACGTCGCGACGTACGACCCTGCGGTCCAGCACCTCAACGAGGGCAAGGACGGCGTCTACGGATTCCCGACGTCGGTCTCCTCCCTCAAGCCGACGGAGTCGTCCGAGGGCATCGACCCCACGTTCGGCCCGTACCTGCGCTGGGACCTGTACGCCGACGCCGGCTACCCCGAGATCGGCACGCTCGAGGACCTCCTGCCGGTGCTGAAGACCATGCAGGACGCGCACCCGCAGACCGAGGACGGCAAGCCCGTCCACGCCATCTCGCTCTTCAAGGACTGGGACGGCAACATGATGGTCACGGCGAAGCAGCCCGCGACCCTCTACGGGTACGACGAGATGGGCTTCGTCCTCGCGAAGGCCGACGGCTCCGACTACCAGAGCATCGTGGACAGCGACTCGCAGTACGTGCGGGCGCTGAAGTTCTACTTCGACGCCAACCAGCTCGGCCTCGTGGACCCGGAGTCCACCACGCAGAACTACGACACGATGTTCTCGAAGTACCAGAACGGCCAGGTGCTGCTGTCGTGGTGGCCGTGGCTGGGCCAGTCCGCGTACAACACCGAGCAGAACATGGCGGACGGCAAGGGCTTCGAGCTCGCCCCGATGGCCGACCAGCGGATCTTCTCCTACGGCGCCGAGGTGTACGGCGGCAAGCAGATCATCGGCATCGGCTCCAAGGCGGAGGACCCGGCCCGCCTGGCCGCGTTCGTCGACTGGTTGTACTCCCCCGAGGGTGTCCTGGCCAGCGCGTCGGAGACCCAGGGCGCCGCGGGCCCGGAGGGCCTCACCTGGGAGAAGGGCGACGACGGCGCCCCCGTGCTCACCGACTTCGGCACCAAGGCGATCCTCGAGGGCGGCGCCGACGTGCCCGCCGAGTGGGGCGGCGGCACGTACAAGGACGGCGTCTCCACGCTGAACGTCTCCACGGTGCTCCCGATCGACGAGAACCCTGACACGGGCTACCCGTACAGCTACAAGTACTGGCCGAGCTACCAGAAGACGACCAGCAACCCGGTGACCGACGACTGGGCCTCGCACATGGGCGACCCGACCTCGACCATGGACTACCTGCAGAAGAACGACCAGGTCGTCGTGGCCCCGGGCTCGAGCTTCGCCGCCCCGGCGGACAGCTCCGAGATCGAGGCGATCCGCAGCCAGGTCAAGGCAGCCATCATCGAGAACTCGTGGAAGATGGTCTTCGCCAAGGACCAGGCGGAGTTCGACTCGCTGCTCCAGGGGATGCAGCAGACGGTCGAGGGTCTCGGGTACGCCAAGGTCCTCGAGTTCGACATGGCGAACGCCAAGGCGCAGGACGACGCTCGTGCCGCCGTCGCGAAGGAGTTCGGGTGACCCACCCTCACTGACGGCAGAGCGGTGCCGTCTGTGCAGTGACGGCGAAGGGCTCGGGCAGCACGCCCGAGCCCTTCGTCGTGCCTGCCCAGGGTCACTGCCCCGAGTGCGGGCTCACCGGCTCGAGCTCGGCGGGATGGGCCTGCCGGCGGCGGAACACCCCGTGCAGCAGGAACGCGCAGACGTAGGCCCCGAAGGAGAACCCGATCGTGCCGGCGAGGAAGAGCGTCTGGGGCAGCACGGCGGCGACGCACGCCGCGCCCACCGGCAGGAGCACGAGACCCAGCGTGCGTGCCGGCTCCGCCAGCGGCAGCAGGAGAGCGTTGCGCAGCGTGCGGCGCAGAGGCGCGTCGAACCAGGCCACGAGGGCGAGCGCGTACAGCAGGGCCGCCAGCAGGTAGGAGGCGCCCAGGAGCGCGAACGCCCCGGCCACGGCGCTGGGCACGCCGGTCATGGAGAGCCAGAAGACGCCGCTGAAGACGAGCATGGCCGCCGGGAGCCCGAGCGCCGCGAGCGCCGCCGTCCCCCGCCAGGCGTTGCGTCGCAGGGCGACGACGAACCCGCGCACGAGGTGGCCGCGCTCGTCGTCGGCGTACCGTAGCGTCACCTCGAGCAGGGCGCTCGTCGCCGCACCGACGGTCACCACCGGCAGGCACGCCAGGAGGTACAGGACGTTGAGGACCACGAACAGGATGAACGTGGTCAGGCCCTGCACCCCGCGGCTGTCGGGGTCGATCCTCATGGCGCGACCTCCTCGTCCGGTGCCTCGACCGTGAGCCGGTGCCGGGCCGGAAGGTCGACGCTCGACGGCCCGGCCGCCAGCGTGTACGCGCCCGGCGGGACGCGCAGGACGCCGTCGAGCATCCCCGCCGTGGTGCCCTGCTCCCACACGGCCAGGCGGGAGACGTCGAAGGGGACGTCGACGGCGGCCTCCTCGCCCGGGGCGACCCGCACGCGCCGGTAGCCGAGCAGCAGCCGGACCGGCGTGGCAGCCGGGCCGCCGAGGGAGTAGACCTGCACGAGCTCGTCGGCCGGACGGTCGCCGTCGTTGCGCACGCTCACGCGGGCGGTGACCACGTCCGGGCCCGCGGGGTCGGACGGGTGCAGGGGCGGGTGGTCGCGCGTCGGCTCCGGAGCGGGCACGGCGCGGTGCGTCAGGTCGAGGCCCGTGTAGGTCACGGGGGCGTAGGTCAGGCCGTGGCCGAAGGCGAACGCGGGCGCGCCGCGCTCGCCTTCCGGCAGGTGGCGGTAGGTGACCTGCTGGCGGCGCGTGTCGTAGTCGAAGAGGTCGCCCGCCTGCTCGGGCCGTGCCGGCCAGGTCTGGGCCAGCCGCCCCGTCGGCTCGACCACGCCGGTCAGCACGTCGGCCAGTCCGTGGCCGAGCTCCTGCCCGCCGTGGCTGCTCCAGACCACCGTGCCGGCGTCCTGCGCTCCAGGCCCGAGCACGTAGGGGTAGCTGGACACGATCGTCAGGACGGCGCGCGGGTTGGCGCCCACGGCGGCCCGCCACACCTCGACGGCGGCCTCGGGGAGCAGCAGGTGCGGGCGGTCCTGCGTCTCCCGGCCGCCCAGGTGGGGGTCGTTCCCGACGGCGACCACGACGGCGTCGCACCGCCCGGCCACCTCGGCCACGCGCGCGAGCCCCGCGTCCAGCACGCGCGGCACGAACCGGGCGGCGTCCTCGGCCGTGCGCCCCTCGGCGCAGAGCACGCCGGTGTCCCGCTGCACCCGCACCCAGCGGCCGGACCCGAGGTGCAGCAGCGACCACGAGCCGTCCGGGTGCACCAGCCGGCGGAAGCTCTCCTGCACCTCCCAGCCGCCCACGCGGTCGGCGTCGGCCCGCAGCGGCCACGCCGCACCGGTCAGCAGCCGGCCGGACGCCGTCGAGCGCAACGTCAGCACGCCGTCGCCCCAGTCGGTGACCTCCAGGCGGGTGTCCTTGCCCGCCTCCTCGGCGGACGCGGCGACCCTCGTCCCGTCCGCCGAGACGGTGACGTAGCGCCCGGTGCCGACGGCTCGCAGGGCCACCACGTCGGCCCCGGTCGCGACCTCCACCCGGTCGGCGCCGAGCGCGTCGCGGAGCCCGTCCGCAGGCGTGACCGCGTAGGGCGGCGTGCCGGAGTACCAGTCCGTCAGGACGACGTCCGCGAGCGGGCCGACGACGGCGACCGAGCCGGGTGCCGCGAGCGGCAGCACCGCGGCGTCGTTGCGCAGGACGACGACGGCTCGGGCCGCTGCCTCCCGGGCCAGCCGCCGGTGCTCGGGCGGGTCGATCTCCCCGGTCCCGGCGTACGGGTCGTGCGGGCCGTCCAGCTCGCCCGTGCGCACGCGGAGCTCGAGGATCCGCAGGACGGCGCGGTCGACGTCGTCCATGGCGAGCAGCCCCCGGGCCAATGCCTCCTCGATCCGCCGGACGGTGGGCGCGCGGTCGGCGTCGTCGTCCGTGAACGAGTCGACGCCGGCGCGCACCATCGCCGCGTCGCCCGCCGCCCGGTCGGTGGCGGCCTGCTGCAGGGTCACGAGGAACGCGGGCGCCGCGGCGTCCTAGACGAGGGCGACGGAGCCGGGCGCCCAGGACCGCAGCTCGTCGAAGAGCTCCGCCTGCAGGTGCGCGGGAACGCCGTTGACCTGGTTGTAGGAGGGCATCACCGCTCCGGCGACGCCCGCCTCGACCGGCCCGCGGAAGGAGGGGAGCTCCTCCTCGTGCAGGGTGCGAGGGGTGAGGTTCGAGCTGGTCGACGAGCGGTCCGTCTCGTTGTTGTAGGCGAGGAAGTGCTTGAGCGTCGGGACCGTCTTCCACACCCGCTCGTGCTCGCCGCGCAGCCCCGCGGCGTACGCGGTCGCCAGGTGGGCGGTCAGGTGCGGGTCCTCGGAGAACCCCTCCTCGTTGCGACCCCAGCCGGGGTGCCGCAGCGTGTTCACCACGGGTGCCCACACGTTGAGGCTCACCGACGGGTCGTCGCGGTGCTTGGCGCGCACCTCGCTCGCGACGGCGTCCCCGACCCGCCGCAGCAGGTCGGCGTCCCACGTGGCGGCGAGCCCCACGGGCTGCGGGAAGACGGTCGCCCTGCCGAGCCAGGCGACGCCGTGCAGCGCCTCGCACCCCGTGTGGAACGGCGCCAGGCCGAGCCGGTCGACCGCGGGGGCGTGCTGGTGGAGCATCGCGACCCGCTCGTCGGCCGTGAGCCGGGTCAGCAGGTCCCGGGCGCGCTCGTGCGCGGGCAGGCGGGGGTCACGGAAGGCAGGCACGTCCACGGGTCCTCCTCGGGGCGCCGCGGCGGTGCGGCACGAACGGGCGCCCCGGCGTCGAAGCGCTTCGACAACGCTAGCGACAGCAGCCCCGGAGTGCAAAGACCCTCGGGCCAGGTGTCAGGCGACGGGCAGCCCGGCCCGCAGCACGCGGCGCACGTGCAGGTCGCCGTCGGTCTCGAGGACGTCGGCGCGCCGGCCGACCACGAGGCCGCCGACGTCGGGGAGCCCGAGGACGCGTGCGGGCACCCACGAGGCCGAGCGCACCGCGTCGACCAGCGGGACGCCCGCCGCGACCGTCGAGCGCACCACGTCGACCAGGTGTGCGGTGCCGCCGGCGATCGACCCGCCCTCCGGGAGCTCCGGGTCGGCCAGCCGGGCGACGCCGTCGCGCACGGTGACCGCCATCGGGCCGAGCTCGTAGGAGCCGTCCGCCATGCCCGCGGCCGCCATCGCGTCCGTGACCAGCGCGACACGGTCGGCGCCGACCGTCTCGACCACGCTGCGGACGGTGGCCGGGGCGAGGTGGACGCCGTCCGCGACGAGCTCCACGACCAGGTCGCCGCGGGCGGCGGCGGCCAGGCAGGCGGCGATCGGGCCCGGGGCGCGGTGGTGCAGGGGCCGCATCCCGTTGAACAGGTGGGTCGCGGTCATCTCCCGGGCGGGCGCGTCACCCTCCGCGGCGTGCGCCCGCAGCCCCGCCGCCACCTGGGCGACGAGCGCCTCGGCCTGCTCGGTGGTGGCGTCCGTGTGCCCCAGAGACGGCACGACCCCCGCCTCGACGAGCGCCTCGGCCGCACCCTCCGGCCCGGCGACACCGGGCACCTCCGGGGCGACCGTCATCGTGCGCAGGTGCCCGCGCGACGCCTCGACGAGGTCACGGACCAGCGCGACGTCCCCGGGCACGAGGTCGTCCGGGCTCTGGGCACCGCGGCGCTCGTGCGACAGGAACGGGCCCTCGGCGTGGATGCCCGCGATCTCCCCCGCCTCCGCGAGGTCGGCCAGCATCGCCGCACGGGTCAGGAGCGTCTCCCGGTCGGCCGTCACGAGCGAGGCGAGCATCGTGGTCGTGCCGTGCCGCCGGTGCTCGAGCACGGCGACCATCGCCTCCTCGACGCTGGTCGCGTCGGGGAAGCCGACCCCGCCGCCGCCGTGGTCGTGCAGGTCCACGAGCCCGGGCAGCAGCAGCGTGCCGGGGTCCGGGACGGGGGCGTCGAGGACGGCCGCCGCCACCGCCGGGTCGGCGTGCTCCGCCGCCGCGACGGGCCCGACCCAGCGGACGACGCCGTCGACCACGACCACCGCGCCGTCGTCAACGACGTCGCGGGGAGTCACGACCCGGCCACGCAGCGCGACCGGCGTGCCGGGCGCAGGGACGGGGACGTCGTGGGGCGCATCACTCATGCGGCTCATCCTGCCGCACCCCGGCACGGGCGGAGAAACCGCCGGGCACGTCCCGGCCGTGCCGGTCAGAACAGGCGGGAGTCGACGTCGTCGACGCCGCGCATCGCGTCGTAGTCGAGGATCAGGCAGCCGATCCCCCGGTCCGTGGCGAGCACGCGCGCCTGCGGCTTGATCTCCTGCGCGGCGAAGATGCCACGCACCGGCGCCAGCAGGGGGTCGCGGTTCATGAGCTCGAGGTAGCGCGTCAGCTGCTCGACGCCGTCGATGTCGCCGCGTCGTTTGATCTCGACCGCCACCGACCCGCCCGCACCGTCGCGGGCGAGGATGTCGACCGGGCCGATCGCCGTCATGTACTCCCGGCGGACGAGCGTGTGCCCCGCACCGAGCCGCTCGATCTGGGCGGCGAGAAGCTCCTGCAGGTGCGCCTCGACACCGTCCTTGACCAGCCCCGGGTCGACGCCGAGGTCATGGGCGGAGTCGTGCTCCACCTCGTGCAGCTCGATCTCCAGCCGGTCGTCCGACTTCTGGTGCTGCACGGTCCACACCTGGGTGACGCCGCGCTCCCGGGCCTCGTCGTCCGGGTCGGCGACCGACGTCGCGCACGGGGGGCTCATCCAGTTCAGCGGCTTGTACGAGCCGCCGTCGGAGTGCAGCAGCACGCTCCCGTCCGCCTTGACGACGAGCAGACGCGTGGCGAGTGGCAGGTGAGCGGTGAGCCGGCCGGTGTACCGGGCCGAGCAGCGGGCGACGACGAGACGCACGGTCCCCCTCTTCGTTCGTGGCGGGTGCGCCGTGGCGGCGCTCTACAGGACCAGGTCGCGGCGGCCGGGGGGCGCGGACTCCAGCCACGAGGCCAGGCCGGCGTACGCGCCCGACGACATCAGCAGCTCGAAGTCCGTGCCGTCGTACCGGCAGCGCACCAGCACCTGGTCGGGCTGGCCCGCCTGGTCGAGCGGGGCCCGGCCGGTGATCGACAACCGGTCCCGGTGCCAGACGCGCGCGGGGCGCGGGGCCAGGGACCAGCCGCGCCACCAGTCGATACGGCCCACGGCGTAGTGGGCGATCCCCACCATCCACGCGGCCTGCGGATCGTCCGCGGGCCGGGCGTGGCAGGGGAAGGAGCCGACCCTCCGGGAGAGGGTCCGCAGGCGAGAGGCACCGGCGGCGAGCACCAGTCCGAGCGCGACGACGAGAGCGATCGCGATCCAGACGACGTACGCCACCGGCACCTGCCTCAGCGGAGCGCCGGCTCGCGGCCGGACAGCTCCGAGACCTCGTCCACGACGACCGTGACGAGGTTGCCGTCGACGGAGACGAAGCCGCCGGTGACGTGCGCCTCGACCGCGGTCCCGTGGGCGGTCGACACCTTGACCGTGCCCGGCCGCAGCACCGCGAGGAGCGGGGCGTGGCCGGCGAGGATGCCGACCTGGCCGTCGACGGACGGGGCGCTGACCTCGCGCGCCGCGCCGGACCAGACCTTGCGGTCGGCCGCGACGAGGTCCACGTTCAGCTCTGCCATCTCCATGTCCTCTTTCCGATCGTGCGGGGTTCCTCAGGTGGTCGCGTCGTCCCGCCGGGAGGGCGGCCTC
>NZ_JBHUWC010000048.1:0-22973 GCF_042670225.1 Isoptericola sp. NPDC057191
ACGCGCGCGGAGCGGCAGGTGACGACCTGCCGGTCCGCGCTGTTGATCGGGGTAGAAGATCAGCCGACCAGGAGCTCCGCCCGGACCTCGCGGACGTCGCGTGCGCCGAGGCCGAGGCCCTGGCGCAGGTAGCCGCCGAACGAGCGGTACTCGTCGCGGACCTCGTCGAAGCCGGCGGCCAGGTACTCCGGGCGGACGTCCAGCAGCGGCCGGTAGATCGCGGCCTGCGCGGCCGGCATGGCCGCCAGGGCGGCGGCGTTCGCCTCGGCGCGGTAGTCGTTGCTCGCCAGGTAGTCGTCCTCGACGACGTCGTGCGGCACCCCGGCGGTCGTGAGGAGCGCCGCGGCGGCCCAGCCCGTGCGGTCCTTGCCCGCGGTGCAGTGGAACAGCACCGCGCCGTCGTCGGTCACGGCGTCGAAGAGGGACGTGTAGGCCGCACGCCCGGTGTCGCTGGAGACCATGGCGCGCTCTCCGTCGACCATCATCTGCGCGGCTGCCTCCGGGGTGGACAGGTCGGGGATCGTCGCGCTGCCCCCGCCGATCACGTCGGCCACCTCGTACCTGGCCCCGGCGGGCACGCGGTCGGGGGCCGTGGTGCGCTCCGAGTCGGTGCGCAGGTCGACGACGGTGCGCACGTCGAGGCCCTCCAGCGCGTCGAGGTCGTCGTCGCTCAGCCGGTCGAGGGCGTCCGACCGGTACGCCTCGCCCATGGCCACCCAGCTGCCGTCCGTCGTGCGGTAGCCGCCGAGGTCGCGCAGGTTCACCGTGCCGTCGAGGCGCACGAGCCGGTCCGCGAGCGTCAGGCCTTCGCCGCGGGCGGGGACGAGGCGGAACCAGCGGCGGTCCGCCTCGGCCAGGCCGCGGACGGTCACCGTGCCCGAGGAGCCGCCGCGCGCGACGACGCGCCGCAGGTCGACGTGGTCCCGGTCCGTCCCCGTGTAGAGGCGGACGTCGCCGGCCCCGCGCGGCGCGGACCAGGTGATGGTGAAGGAGCCGTCGTCCTGCGCGGTCACCGTGGCCGCGGTGAAGGGGATGCGCCCGTGCTCGGCGCCGGCGTGCGACGCGTGCTGGCCGGCGGCGGCGTGCGGGGAGCGGGGTGCTGCCGCGGACGCGGTGGCGGGGGCGACGGCCAGGGCCGCGACGAGCAGGCCGGCGGCGAGGTGTCGGGTGCGGGTTCTCATGGGGTGCACGGTGGACGCCGCAGGCCAACGGTCGGTGAACGGACGACGTTGTCCGGTGGGTCGCCCGATGAACTCCGTGCGGTGCCGTCTCCCGGACGGCGTGGCTGGCCTCCGGCGCCGGGTGCGAGACTGGGCGCCGTGACCGAGACGCACGATGTCAACCAGCCCGGTGCCGACCAGACCGACGCCTTCGCGGGCGGACCGCTCGACCTGCCGGGGTGGCGGCACGTCTACTCCGGCAAGGTGCGTGACCTGTACGAGCCGGACCTGCCGGCCCTGGGCGGCGTGCACCCGCTCGGGGACGTCGTCCTCGTCGTCGCGTCGGACCGCGTGTCCGCGTACGACCACCTGCTCGAGCCCGGCATCCCCGACAAGGGCGTGGTGCTCACCCAGCTCAGCCTGTGGTGGTTCGAGCAGCTCGCCGACCTGGTGCCCCACCACGTCGTGTCGACCGAGGCGAGCGCCGAGCCGGGCGACGGCCTGGTGCCCGACGTCGTCGCCGGGCGGGCCATGGTCTGCCGCCGGCTCGAGATGTTCCCCGTCGAGTGCGTGGCCCGCGGCTACCTGACCGGCTCCGGCCTGGCCGAGTACCGGGAGTCCGGCGAGGTCACGGGCATCGCGCTGCCGGACGGGCTGGTGGACGGCTCGCGCCTGCCCGAGCCGATCTTCACCCCCGCCACGAAGGCCGAGGTGGGCGAGCACGACGAGAACGTCCCGTTCGAGGAGGTCGCACGCCGGATCGGCGACGACGCCGCGGCGCGGCTGCGCGACCTCACGCTCGCCGTCTACTCCCGCGCCGAGGCGATCGCCCGCGAGCGCGGCGTGATCCTCGCGGACACCAAGCTCGAGTTCGGCATCGACCCCGTCACCGGCGCGACCGTGCTGGGCGACGAGGTGCTCACGCCCGACTCGTCGCGGTTCTGGCCGGCCGACGGGTGGGAGCCGGGTCATGCCCAGCCCAGCTTCGACAAGCAGTTCGTCCGCGACTGGCTGACGTCCGACGCGTCCGGCTGGGACCGGACGTCCGGGGCCCCGGCGCCCGCGCTGCCTGCCGACGTCGTCGAGCGGACGCGCGACCGCTACCTCGAGGCGTACGAGCGGCTGACGGGGGCACCTCTGCGCTGAGGCGCCCCCGCCCGCGCTACAGGCCGGAGCCTGCGACGCTCGCGTCGAGCTTCGACCCGTCGCCCGCCTGGGCGAAGCAGAGGAGCTGGCGGTCGCCGAGCGTCCACGACACCTCGTCCGGGCCGATGTAGTACGCCGCCAGCGTCGTCTCGGCGGGGTCGGACCCCACGTAGGACTCGAAGGCGGGCGCGCAGGTGTCCGAGAACGCCTGCTCGACGCCGGAGTCACCGGGGAAGTCGCCGCCGGGCAGCTGGGACACCGAGAAGACCTCGGCCGCGTGCGGTGCGGTGCAGTCGGCGGGGGTGATGTCGCCGACGGTCGCGGAGTCGCCGGGGTAGTCGAAGCACTCGCCCACCTCGTAGTCGAGCCCCGCCCCCTCCTGGTAGCTCTCCTGGTAGCTCTGCTGGACCGCGTCCTGGAAGTCGTCGTTGCTGGCGAGGAAGCCGACGAGGGCGACGACCACGATCCAGCCGATCGTGCTCAGGGCGCCCAGCACGATGCCCGCGATCGCGAGGCCGCGGCCCGACCGCGCCGGGTCCTTGGTGCGCACGACGCCCGCGATGCCGAGGCCCAGCGGGATCAGGGCCATGCCGAGGATGCCGGTGACGAGAGCCGCGATGGACACACCGTCGGTCTTGCGGGGCGGGGCGTAGCCGTACGGGGGCTGCCCGCCGTACGGGGACGACGCGTCGTACGGCGCCGGGGCGCCGGGTTCCGCGTACGGCGGCTGCGGGCTGCCCGGGGCGGGCGCGGTCGAGCCTGCGTCGGGGGTCGTGTACTGGTCGGGGGCGCTGCCACCGGAGGGCGGCGGAGTGGGTGCGGACATGCTTCCTCGGGATCGTGGCGGGGTCGGGTCACGCGGGGTCAGCAGCGCCGGCGTCCGGCAGCGTTCCGCGGCGTCCAGAGGCTAGCGTGCCGAGGGTAGACTCGTCGCGGAATCCCGCCGTCGTGCTCCCGCTCGTCACGCGCGCCCCTCTGGGCGCCGCCCGTGCCGGGATCCCGGAGCGGCGGCCGCCTGACTACCCGGTCACGATCCAAGGAGCACCCCGTGGGACGCGTCGTCGTCGAGGTCATGCCCAAGCCCGAGATCCTGGACCCCCAGGGCAAGGCCGTCGTCGGGGCGCTGCCCCGCCTCGGCTTCACCCAGTTCAGCGGGGTGCGCCAGGGCAAGCGGTTCGAGCTCGAGGTGGAAGGCGAGGTGACCGCCGAGGTCCTCGCCGCCGCCCAGCAGGCGGCCGAGACGCTGCTGTCGAACCCGGTCATCGAGGACGTCGTGCGCGTGGCGGACGCCGCCACCGACGCCGCGGGGACGATCACCGCCGAGGGCGTCGCCTGATGACCGCCGGCACGCTCGACTCCGCACGCATCGGCGTCATCACCTTCCCGGGCACGCTCGACGACCGCGACGCCTCCCGTGCGGTGCGTCTCGCCGGCGGGGAGCCGGTGTCGCTCTGGCACGCCGACGGTGACCTGCACGGTGTGGACGCGGTCGTCCTGCCCGGCGGGTTCTCGTACGGCGACTACCTCCGTGCCGGCGCCATCTCGCGGTTCGCACCGGCGATGGACGCCGTCGTCGACGCTGCGAAGGGGGGGATGCCGGTGCTCGGCATCTGCAACGGCTTCCAGGTCCTGACCGAGGCGCACCTGCTGCCCGGTTCGATGGTGAAGAACGACCACCTGCACTTCGTGTGCCGTGAGCAGGTGCTGTCCGTGGAGAACACGGCGACGGCGTGGACCAACCGCTACGAGCGCGGCCAGCACATCACGATCCCGCTGAAGAACCAGGACGGGCAGTTCGTCGCCGACGAGCACACCCTCGACGAGCTCGAGGGGGAGGGCCGCGTCGTGTTCCGCTACCAGGGCTGGAACCCGAACGGCTCGCGTCGTGAGATCGCGGGCATCACCAACGAGCGCGGCAACGTGGTGGGGCTCATGCCGCACCCGGAGCACGCCGTCGAGGCCGGGTTCGGTCCGGACGGCGACGCCGGCCCGCGCAGCGGCACGGACGGGCTCGCCTTCTTCACGTCGGTGCTCGCCGCCCTCGTCCGGGCATGACCGCGACCACCACGCTGCCGGCCGTCGCGGCACCCGACGACCTGGTCGTCGAGGTCGTCGAGTGGGACGACCCGGAGGCTGCGCGCCTGCGCGCCGCGCAGGAGGCGGAGATGGCGGTCCGGTACGGCGGCGTCGACCCCGCGCCCGCCATCGACCCGCGCTCGATCGTCGTCACGCTCGTCGCGCGGGTCGACGGTCGCGCCGTCGGCACGGCGGCGGTGCGGGACGTCTCCGGCACGGACGACCGCCGTGGCCGGGGCACCGCCCACCCGGCGGCGACGGGCGAGGTCAAGCGCGTGTTCGTGACCGCCGACGCCCGCGGGCTCGGCGTCGCGCGACGGCTCATGGCCGAGCTGGAGCGCAGTGCCCGTCAGGTCGGCTTCCGCCGCTTCGTGCTGGAGACGGGCACGGCGCAGCCCGAGGCGATGGGGTTGTACGCGGCGATCGGGTACGAGCCCATCGAGTCGTTCGGCGACCACTGCGGCTCCGAGCAGCAGCGCTGCTACGGCAAGCGGCTCTGACCGGGCACTGACCGGGGCACTGACTCAGGACTCGACTCCGGGCCTGGTCCGCCGCCGGACGTCGCGGGTTCAGCCCGCGGCGCCGGCGGACCACGCAGGCAGCTGCTGCAACGTCCAGGAGTTGCCGTCCGGGTCGGCGAAGGTGACGAACCGCCCCCAGGGCTGGTCGTCCACGCCTTGCGCCTCGATCCCCGCGTCCCGCAGGTGGGCCAGGGCCTCGTCGGCGTCGGGGACCACCACCTGGATCGCGTCCAGCTGACCCGGCTGCAGGCCGCCGCCGAGACCCGTGCCGAACGCGATCGAGCACGCCGAGCCTGGTGGCGTCATCTGGACGAACCGCAGCTCGTCGTTCACCTGCTGGTCGTGGTCGGGATGGAAGCCGACCCGCTCGTAGAAGTCCTTGGCCCGGTCGACGTCGCTGACGGGCACGTGGATGAGTTCGATCTTCCAGTCCATGACGCTGCTCCTTCGTGGGTTCTGCGGGATGGGTCAGGCGTGGTCGAGCAGCGGTCGCACCTCGCGACCGAGCAGCTCGACGAAGCCGGCCAGGTCGGGCTCGTCCGCGGTGGGCTGCACCGCGACCGCCGACGCCCCGGCCGCGGCGAGCCGCAGGACGCCGTCCGCGAGCGCGCGGGCGTCGCCGGCCGCGCCGATGCCTCGGCCGGGCTCCGCGCCCCACAGCGGCAGCTCGGCGTCGAGCCGCTCCTGGGCGCCGTCGCCGGTCGCGGCGATCAGGGTGGCGTAGACCTCCGGCACCGGCCGGCCCGCCGTCGCGGCCGCGGCGGTCGCGGCCTCGGCGGCCGCGCGCACGTCGTCGGGGGTGAGCGCGTTCGCGAGGATCACGCCGTCGCCCAGCTCCCCGGCGAGAGCGAGCGACCGGGGCCCGACCCCGCCCAGCACGAGCGGGACGTCGGGGGCGGGCCAGTCCAGCCGCACGCGGTCGAGGGTGACGTAGCGGCCGGTCGTCGTGACCTCGTCGCCCGCGAGCAGCAGCCGCAGGGCGTCGGTGTGCTCACGCAGGAGCGTCAGCGGCGAGTCCACCCGGACGCCGGCCTGGCCCATCCAGGCCTGGACGCCGTGCCCGACGGCGGGGACGAAGCGGCCCGGGAACATGCGCCCCAGGGTGGCGACCTCCATCGCGGTCACGGCGGTGCTGCGCAGCGGTGCCGGCATGAGGCCGATCCCCACGCGCACCCGCTCGGTCCAGCCCAGGGCCGCTGCGGCCGAGGCGACGCCGCTCTGCTTGAAGCAGTCCTCCCACACCCACAGGTCGTCGAGGCCCGCGGCCTCGGCGGCCGTGGCGAGCCCCCGCAACGACTCCGGGGCCGTCGTGGGGACGAAGGCGACGCCGAGCCGGACGGCAGGGCGGGCGTCCGGCAGCGGGGCGGGAGTGAGGGTCATGCCGCCATCGTGCCGTGCGCCTCCGACATCCGCTCCCGGCCGGCGCGGACCGTCCTCGGGGCGTCAGACCTTCTCCTCCCGCAGGTACGCGAGCTGGGCCACGACGGACTGCCGAGCGGCCCGCCGGACGGACGGGTCCACGTCGGCGTAGACGTGCGCGACGACGGCGTCCGCGACGTCCGGGCCGTCCGGGCCGTCGTCGGCATTCACGGCATCGCGGGCGTCGAGGCCCAGCTCTGCCAGGGCCGACCGCACCTGGGCGAGCCGTCCCAGCCGGTGGTCCCGGTAGGCGCGCACGGTGTCGCCTAGGTCCTCGACGGCGGGGCCGTGCCCGGGAAAGCCCACGCGGCCGTCGCCGACGCGCTCCAGCACGTCGAGGCTGGCGAGGTAGTCGCGCAGCGACCCGTCCGGCTCGGCGATCACCGTCGTGCCACGTCCCAGCACGGTGTCGCCCGTCAGCACCACCGGCACCGCGTCCGGCCCGGTGACGATCAGCGAGACCGAGTCGGCCGTGTGACCCGGTGTCGCGAGCACGTCGACCCGCAGGCCGGCCGCGTCGATCCGCTCCCCGCCGCGCAGGGGCTCGCCGCCGTGGCAGTGCGCCGGGTCGGCCGCGCGCACCGGAGCGCCGGTGAGGGCGTGCAGGCGCGCGGACCCCGCCGTGTGGTCCGCGTGCCCGTGCGTGACCAGCACGAGCTCCACCGGCCCGGCGTCGGCGAGGGTGGCGAGGTGCTCCTCGGCGTCCGGGCCCGGGTCCACCACGACGCACGACGGCGAGCCCGGGGCGCGCAGCACGTACGAGCGCGTGCCGTCCAGCGTCATCGGGCCGGGATTGTCCGCGCGGACGACGGTGACGTGGGGCATGGGGCTCGCTCTCGGGTCGGGGTCGCCGTGGACCCCGTCATCATCGCCCGGCCAGGAGCGTGTGGTCGAACGCCGCCAAAACAGCGGGCCACGAGGAGGCGCCACGATCTACGGTGACCCGATGCGCGCCGTTCCTGCCACCCTGGACCCTGCCGTCGTCGCGGAGATCGACGCGCGGCTCTCCGGCGTCGAGGCGACGCAGGCCGTTCACGTCCCCTGGGCGATCGAGTCCGGCAGCCGCGCCTGGGGCTTCCCCTCCCCGGACAGCGACTACGACTGCCGGTTCCTGTACGTGCGGCCCGCCGCGCACTACCTGTCGCTCTGGGCCGGGCGGGACGTCATCGAGACGCCCTTGGACGAGGTCTTCGACGTCAACGGGTGGGACCTGGCGAAGGCGGTGCGTCTGCTGGTCAAGGGCAACGTCACGCCGGTCGAGTGGTTGCGCTCACCCATCGTGTACCGCGGCGACCCCGGGTTCCGCGACCGGGTGCTGGCGCTGGCGGACGAGGTGCTCGACCGCGCTGCGGTCCGCCGCCACTACCTGCACCTCGCGCGGAGGCAGCAGCAGCGCACACCGTCGCTCAAGCGGTTCCTGTACGTGCTGCGGCCGGCCGTCGCCCTGCGCTGGCTCGCCGACCACTCCGAGGCGGCCGCGCCGCCGATGGACCTCCCGACCCTGGTGGCCGAGAGCTCGGTCCCGGCCGACGTCCGCGCGGCCGTCACCGAGGTCGTCGCCCTGAAGTCGGTGACGCGCGAGCTCGGCGCCGGTGACCCGCCCGCCGTCCTGGAGCGGTTCGTCGACGCCGAGCTCGACCGCGCGACCACGCAGGACCGGCTCGCCCGGGACCGCGACCTCGTGGCGGTACGGGCTCGCGCGGACGAGCTGTTCCTCGCCGAGGTCTCGTCGGTGCGGGTGGCCGCCTGACGCGGGCGGCGGTCAGGCGGCGAGGGCCTCGGCGAGCAGCTCGAGCGTCCGGACCCGACCGGGCGTGGCGTCCAGGGGCTCGGACTCGTACGAGCCCGCGACCGGCACCACCATGACCTCGTCCACGCCGTGACGCGCCGCGAGGTCGCGGAGCTGCGCCGCGGCCTGGTGCGGCTCACCGACCACCCAGCGGGCGCGCATGTCGGCGACGATCTGCTCCGCCATGGGGTCGAGCGGCTCCGCGGCCGACTGCTCGACAGTCTCGGCGCGCCCCATCGGCTTGCCGGTGCGCAGCCGCGCCATCGACCGCAGCTGCGGGAGCGCCCGCTCGTGCGCCTCGGCGGCGGTGGGCGCGACGACGACGTTCGCGGTGAGGAAGGTGCGCGGTTCCGGGTGGGCGGGGCTGGGCCGGTAGTTGTCGCGGTACAGGGCGAGGACCTGGTCGACGCCCGCGCCGGAGAAGTGGTTCGCGAAGACGTACGGCAGCCCGAGCTCGGCCGCCAGCCGGGCGGAGTAGTCGCTGGAGCCGAGCAGCCAGACCGTGGGGGAGCCGTCGGCGGCCGGGGTGGCGTGCACGTCGTAGAGGTTGCCGTCGCCGAGCCGCAGGGTGGCGCCGTCGGGGCTCATGAGGGCGAGGATGTCGCGCACGTGCTGGGGGAACCGTTCGACGTCCGACGTCGGGCCCGACTGCCGCAGCAGCGCCGTGACCACCGGGTCCGAGCCGGGTGCGCGCCCGATGCCGAGGTCGACCCGGCCCGGCGCGAGGGCCTCCAGCGCGGCGAACTGCTCCGCGACCACGAGCGGCGCGTGGTTCGGCAGCATCACGCCGCCCGAGCCCACCCGGATGCGCTGCGTGGCGGCGGCCGCCGCGGCGATCATCACCGGCGGCGTCGACGCGGCGACGGCGGGCATGTTGTGGTGCTCGGCGAACCAGTACCGCTCGAAGCCCAGCTCGTCCGCCCGGCGCACCAGCGCGAGCGAGGCGGCCAGCGCCTGGGGGCTGGACTGTCCGGTGCGGACCGGGACCAGGTCCAGGACGGACAGTCGGGGGGAGGTGGGCGCGGGGGTCGGGGCGTCGGCGTTCATCGCCTGGGTCAACCCGCGAGGGCCGGGTCGGTATTCCGTGACGCCCCTGACGTTGTGGGTACGCAGACGGCGAGAATTCGCGGACGAATTCTCGCCGTTTGCGTACCCACAGGCCCCTGGGGTCAGGGGAGCGGGTCGCGCAGGCCGCTCGCGCGCCGGACGGGCTGCGCGACGGCGGCACGCACGGCGTCAGCGGTGCCGACGACGCGCACGAACTCCTGGGCCCGGGTGACCGCCGTGTACAGCAGCTCGCGGGTGAGCAGCGGTGACGTCGGCGGCGGCAGCACCAGCGTCACGCGGCGGAACTGGCTGCCCTGCGCGCGGTGCACCGTCATGGCGTGCACGGTCTCGACGGGAGGCAGCCGGTGGGTGCGCACGCGCAGCGGGTCGCGCGGGTCGCCGAACGCCGCCACGACGCCCTCGCCGTCGGCCACGAGCACGCCCGTGTCCCCGTTGTACAGGCCGACGTCGGCGTCGTTGCTCGTCACCAGCAGGGGCCTGCCCACCACCCACGGCGTGCCCGGCGCGGCGGGCACCGCCGTCGTGCCGGCCGTCGCCTCCTCCACCCAGGCCTCGACCTGGGCCGCCCAGCGCGCCACGCCGACCGGGCCGCGACGGTGCGCCACCATGACCCGGTGCGCGGACAGCGCGTCGAGCGCGCCCGCCGCGTCACCGGCCTGCGCCGCGGCCACCAGCCGCCGTCCGGCGTCGACCGCGTCCTCGCGCAGGCCGGTCACGGCGTGCTCGTCCAGCCGCTCCGTGTCGGCCTCGACCAGCTCGACGCCGCCCTTGCCCGCCCGCAGGACGTCGAGCACCGCGTCGGCGTCGCCGTCCCGGATCGCCGCCGCCAGCGGCAGGATCGCGGAGTCCGAGCCCTGGCGGTGCACCGTGACGAGTCGCACGACGCCGTTGGCGAGGCCGTCGTGGTCCTCCGGGTCCAGGTCCCCGCCCCCGGGGCCGGCCGGCACCGGATCGGCCACGGGCGGGCGGGCGACCAGGTCGCCGAGGACGGCGCCGGCCTCGACGGACGCGAGCTGGTCGGGGTCGCCGACGAGCACTAGGCGAGCGTCCGGCCGCAGCGCTTCGAGCAGCCGCGCCATGAGCGAGAGGGGAACCATCGACGTCTCGTCCACGACGACCACGTCGTGCGGCAGGTGGTGACCGGCGTGGTGCCGGAACCGGGTGGCGCTGCGGTACCCCAGCAGCCGGTGCACGGTGGTGGCGTCGGGACGGCCCGTGCGCGCGCGGTCCTCCGGGTCCAGCGCGCCGACGACGTCGCGCACCGCCTCCTGCAGCCGTGCGGCGGCCTTGCCCGTCGGCGCCGCGAGCGCCACGCGCAGGCCCTGGCCGGTCGGGCTGTCGACGGCGACGTCCTGCAGCACGGCGAGCAGCCGCGCGACGGTCGTCGTCTTGCCCGTCCCGGGGCCGCCGGTGAGCACCGTCAGCCGGCGTCCGACGGCGTGCGCGGCCGCGAGCCGCTGGCGCACGTCGCCCGCCGTGGGGAACAGGCGCGCGAGCGTGGCGTCCAGCCGGTCGGCGCCGGGTGCCGCCAGCGGCGGTGCCTGCAGGCGGGCGTCCACCAGCCGCCGCACGGTGAGCTCGTCGCGCCAGTACCGGTCGAGGTACAGCCGGCCGCCGACCCACCGCGCCGGACGGTCCACCGGGTCGCCCGCCCCGACGGTCACCGCGGGGCTCGCCTCGATCGCCCGCACCCAGGCGGTGTGCTCCGGCCAGGGCGGCGGAGCGGTGCCGCCGACCCCGCTGGCACCGGCGGCACCGGCGGTACCGGCGGCACCGGCGGCCAGGTCGCCGCGGTCGGCATCCTCGGGGAGCGCGAGGGTCGCGAGCTCGTCCGGGTCGTCAAGGCGCACGCACACCGAACCGCCGCGCAGCGCCCGGACGGCGAGGGCGACGGCGAGCAGCACGGTGGCGTCGTCCTCGCCGGTGAGGCGACCGAGCCGGGACGCGACGTGCACGTCGGTCGCGGACACCAGGCCGGCCGCGTTGAACTCTCGCAGCAGGTCGGGTGCCGCTGCGGCGAGGCGGACGTCGCCGTCGGTGGGAAGGGCGGCGGTGGGGGTCATGCGTCGCCTCCGTCGAGCAGCGCGGACAACGCGGGCACCAGCCCCCGGGGCGGCACCCAGGACACGACGCCGTACGGTGCGCCGTCGGGCCCGACGGGCGTGGCGGGGCCGCACATGCCGCGCACGAACAGGTAGAGCCCGCCGCCGAGGTGCACGTCCGGGTCGTATCCCGGCAGCCGCCACGTCAGGTAGCGGTGCAGGGCGACGAGGTACAGCACGAGCTGGAGCGGGTAGTGGGCGTGCAGCATGGCGTCGACGGTCGCCTCGGGGCGGTAGTCGTGGGCCGTCAGCGGCGTGTCGAACGCGCCGAGGCGGTTGGTCTTGTAGTCGACGACGAGGAAGCGCGGCGCGTCGTCGTCGCCCGGGACGCGGAGCACGGCGTCGATGGACCCCGTCAGGTAGCCGCGCAGCGGGCGGGCTCCGGGGTCGGCCTCGGCCAGCTCCGCCAGCGCGGCGGGGTAGGCGGCGAACGCGTCGTCGTCGCCGAGGTAGCGGCCCAGCAGCGCGGCGATCCCGGCGAGGGTGGCGCCCTCGGAGGTCGCGTCGCCGTCGCCGCCGGCCAGGGGGAGCTCGAACTCGAGCTCGGCCAGCCGGTCGCGCGGGTCGACGTCGGCGAGGGTGCGCCCTGCGGCGAGCGGTCCGAGGGGGGTGCGCGCGACGACGCCGAGCGCCGCCGCGAGCTCCGCCGGGTCGGTGCCCGGCACCCGCGTGGTCGCCGCCGCGGCGCACCGGGCGAGCAGCTCGGCGTCGAGGTCGGGTGCGGCGGTGTCGGCGTACTCCAGCACCTCGTGCACCAGCGTGCCGAAGCCGGTGCCGGCGGGCAGGCCGGACATCGGGGACGGCAGGTCCGCACCAGGAGCCGCTGCGGTTCCTGGCGCACCGCCGCCGGCAGGGCGGACGGCGGTGGGTGCGGCCTCGGCCGGCTCGTCCTGGAGCCCGCCGCCCTCGGGCTCGGACTCCACCCCGCCCTGCTCGACGCCGGGCGTCGCCGATGCCGGGGCGCCGGGCCCGCCCACCCGCAGGGTGTGCGCCGCAGCGGTGAGCGCGGAGTACGAGGCCCGCCGCCACGTCTGGTCCGGTACGCGGTCGAGGTGGGCGACGTCGAGCGCGGGCTCCGCCTCGGCCGGCGGCCGCCAGCGTGCCGCTGAGGGAGACGCGGGAACCTCCTCGACGGCGATCGTGCCACCCGAACGCTGCGCGACCGCGCCGAGAGCCTGGCGCACGGCGTCGTCGCGCATCACCTGCTGCGAGGCGTGCGGTGCGGGCTCGCCGCCGAGCGTGCGCTCGCCCAGCACGACGCGTGTCAGCCCGGCCTTCGCGGTGTTCGCCTTCGACGGCGCCCAGTGCGCCACGACCTGGTGCCGGGCGCGGGTCAGCGCCACGTACAGCAGGCGCAGGTCCTCGCCGCCCTCCTCCCGTCGGTGCCGGTCGAGGGCGGCGTCGTAGCCGAACGACCCGGGGCCGCCCACGTGCAGGATCCGGCGGCCGTCGCCGGCGTGGAAGCGCAGCACCTCGGGCTGCCGGGGCTCGAAGCGGTCCCAGGCGAACGGCACGTACACGACCCCGAACTCCAGCCCCTTGCTGGCGTGCACGGTGACGACCTGCACGGCCGCCGCGTCCGTCTCCAGGCGACGGCTGCGCTCCTCGTCGTAGTCCTGCGCGGCCTCGCGGATGCGCCGCCGCAGCCACGCGGTGAGTGCCGACGCGCCCAGGCCTTCCGTCACGGCGGCGACGTGCAGCACCTCGCCCACGTGCCGCAGGTCGGTGAGGTGGCGCTCGCCGGTGCTGGTGCGCATGAGCCGCTCGGCCAGGCCGTCGCGGGTCACCGCCTCCTGCAGCGCCGCCACCCCGCGCGCCCACAGCAGCCGCGACCAGCGTCGCACCGTGTCGGCGAGGGCGTCGTGCGCCGCGTCGTCGGCGGTCGCCAGACGCGCGGCGTCCCACCCGACGAACGGCGTGAGCGCCAGCGCGGCTGCTCGCCCGTGGGCCCCCGGCTGCTCCAGCGCGGCGAGCAGCGTCAGCCAGTCCCGCGCCGACGGCGTGGCGAACACGCTCGACAGCCCGGACACGACGGCGGGCACGCCGCGCTTCGTGAGCTCCGACCGCACGGTCTCGGCCTGCACGTTCGTGCGGGTCAGCACCGCGACGTCCCGCGGCTCGAGCGGCCGCCAGCCCGGGCCGTCACCGTCCTGGGCGGGCCTCGGGTCGTCGCCGTCGTCGAGCAGCCGGTCGCGACCGAGACGTGCGGCGATGTCCGCGGCGACGTCGGCGGCCACGAGCTGGCGCGGTGGTCCCACGGGCGGCGTCTCCCCGGGGGACATGCCGAGCGCCGAGCGCGTCACCTGCCGCAGCCGCAGCGGCGCCCCGCCGTCGAACCGCGACCCGCGGTGCGCCGCCTCCACGGGCCGCACGACGATCCGTTCGTCGCCCAGCGCCGTGCCCCCCAGCACGGTGTCCAGCGCGCGCAGCAGCGGCTCGTCGCTGCGCCAGCTGGTGCCGAGCGTGGCGACCGAGGTGGCGTCCTGCTGCGCGTCGAGGTACGCGACCACGTCCGCGCCACGGAACGCGTAGATCGCCTGCTTGGGGTCGCCGATGAGCACCAGGGTGCGGTGACCGTGGAACGCGGTGCGCAGGATCTCCCACTGCACGGGGTCGGTGTCCTGGAACTCGTCGACCATGACCACGCGGTACCGGGCCCGGACCCGCCCGGCCGCCGTGGCGCCGTGCACGGGGTCGGCGAGCGCGTCGCGCAGCATCACGAGGAGGTCGTCGTAGTCCAGCAGGTGCTGTGCGCGCTTGCGCCGCAGCGTCTCGGTGCGGGTCTCCAGCGCGACCGCCTGGCGCAGCGCGCCCGGGGTCGTCGGACCGCCGCCGGTCGGCTCCGCGGGCTCCACGACGGCCTGGTGGTCGCTCACGGCGGCCCGGCCGAGGTCGGCCGCCATGGTCGGCGTGAGGGCCGGGTGGGCCTCGTCCGCGAAACGGCGCACGTACAGGTCGTCGGACACCTCGCGCACGAGGTCGGCGACGTCCGCGACGAACGTGGCCGCCGGGTCGACGTCGGCCGCGATGCCCAGCGACGTGAGCATCTGCTGGCAGAAGCCGTGCGTCGTGGTGATCGTCGCGGCGTCCAGCTGGGACAGGGCGGCCGTGAGCCGGGCGCGGCGGCGACTCAGCTCGGCCGCGTCGACGTCGGCGAGCAGCGCGACGACAGGGTCGGGGTGTGCGGCCGGGTCCGGGCCGCGCAGCGCGCGCTCGGTGCTCACCAGGCGCTCGCGCACGCGGTCGCGCAGCTCGGAGGTGGCCGCCCGGCCGAACGTGACGAGCATGAGCTCGCGCAGCTCGGCGCGCCCCTCGGCCACGAAGCGGGTCGCCAGTGCGGCGATGGTGAACGTCTTCCCGGTGCCGGCGCTCGCCTCGAGCACCGTGGTGCCCTCGGGCAGGGGGCCGCAGACGTCGAAGACCGGCCGGTCCTGAGCACCTGCCAGCCCCGCGGCGTCGGTCCCGAGCCCGGCCGTGCTGCCCGCCGTCATGAGGTGCCCTTCTGCTCGTGCGCCAGCAACGGGTCCCACACGCGCCGGGCGAGCGCGCCCAGCCGCGAGGGCTCGTCGGGGTAGCGGCGCCGGTCCTCGTCGTCCGGCGTGCCCGCGACGGTGTCGAAGGTCGCCGCGTCTCCCCACACCATGAGGTGGTACGGGTCGGTCTTCTCGAAGCCGCCGCCCCAGGTGTACCGCGCCTCGCTCGTCGCCTGCCCGGGGTCGCCGGCGCCGCCGGCGCGGGAGGCGGCGTAGGCGTGCGACGCCTCGGGCGGCAGGGGCAGCGGCGCGCGGGTGGCCGCGGCTCGGAGGGCGACGAGGTCGTCGAGCAGCCGTGCGGCCTCCGTGGCGTCCGGCGCCTCCAGCAGGCTCCAGGCCGCCTTCGCCCCGCGGCCCGGTGCCCGGCCGACCGTCCCCGCGTGCCACCGCTCGCCGTCCGGCAGGCTGTCGGACGCCGCGAGCGCGAGCGTCTGCACCCAGGCGCGCAGCCGGTGCTTCGGCCCGAGCTTCGAGTACTCGGCGCGCACCACCCGGCCGCCGTGCACGCCCGGCACCGTCCCGGTGACGAGGATGCCGGAGGGCAGCGCGGCGGACACGTCGACCGCGCGCGCGGGCTCGTCGGCACGAACCTGCCGGGCCAGGACCTCCACGGGCTGCACCCGCTCGACGACGTCGCGCAGCGCCGTGCGGCCCAGCTCGCGCGGCGGCGCCTGCCCGCGCCGCCACTCCGCCTGGAAGGCCCGCCCGGGGTCGGTGCCGCCGAGCACCGAGGTGAGGATGCGGTCGCCCGCGCCCCACGCCGCGAGCGGCGGCATCGAGAGGGGCAGGCGGTCGTCGACCTCGTCCTCGTCCTGGGCGATCCGGACGTCGAGCGTGGTCCGCAGGAACCAGCGCACCGGGTGCTCGAGCATGGCGACGAGGTCGTCGAGGTCGACCTCGGCGGGCGCTGCGGCGTCGAGAACGAGGGGCTCGGGGACGAGCAGGCCCGGCTCGGTGCGTTCCGCCCGACCGGCCACCGCCCCGCGGTACGCGGCGGCGTCGAAGCTGAACGGGCCGGGGGAGCCCAGCTCGCCGGCCTCGAAGTTGCGCTCGCCCACCACCTGGAGGGGATGGCGCACCACGACCTGCCGCCGCACGGGACCGCCGTCCGCGGCGGAGCCGACCCGGTCGAGCGCGTCCAGGAGCTCCGCGACGGGCACGGAGGGCGGCCGGTCCGCGCCGGTGCGCTCGTCCGCGCCCGAGTGCAGCACCACGAGGTGCTCGCGGGCGGCCGTGAGGGCGTCGAGGAAGATCTGCCGGTCCTCGCTGCGGCGGTCACGCTCGCCCAGGCAGGCGTCGCGCGCCAGCAGGTCGTCGCCGTCGGGCGTGGCGGAGCGAGGGAACGCGCCGTCCTCCATGCCGAGCAGGCACACGACGCGGTGCGGCACGGCGCGCATCGGCTCCAGGGAGCACACGGTGAGAGCCCCCGTGCGGAAGCCGGCGCGCGTGGGTCGGCCAGCCAGGCGGTCCGCGAGCAGCGCGCGGACGTCCTCGAGCCGCAGCCCGCCGCCCGCGGTGGCCGCGGGCCGCCCGGCCCCGGCCGAGCGGACGTCGCCGAGCACCCGGCGCGCCTGCACCGACTGCCAGGCGTCGTCGGGCGCGGGGTCCGTGAGCAGCGTGACCGCCCGGTCGAGGGTGTCGAGCCAGTGCTCCAGCGGGTGCGTGCCGTCCAGGTCGGCGAGCAGCCCGCTCAGACGCGTCACCAGCTCCGCGAACCGGCCGGCGACGTCCACGTCGGTGGACCCGACGTCGTCCAGGGGCAGGGCCGGCCCGACGAACCGGGAGTCCTCCTCGGCCATCGCGACGCCCAGCAGCACGCGGTCGAGCGCCGCGTCCCAGGTGCCCTGCCGTACGCGCGGGTCGATGCCGAACCGGGCGCGGCGCGACCCGTCCTCGCCCCAGCGCACGCCCACCTCGACGGCCCAGGTGCGCCAGCGGTCGAGATCGTCGTCGGAGAGACGGAAGCGGCGCCGCACGGGCTCGGTGGTGGCCAGGTCGAGCACCTCGGAGGCGGTGACGCGTCCGTCCGCGAGGCGCAGCAGGGTCGACAGCACCCCCAGCACGGGGTTCACGACGCCGGGCCCGCGGTCGGCCAGGCTCACGCGCAGGCGCTGGCCGGGGTGCACCAGCGTGACGCCGTCGGGCGCCGCGCCGAACGTCGCCGTCACGAGCGGGGCGAAGGACTCGACGTCGGGGCACATGACGATGACGTCGCGCGGCTCGAGCGTCGGGTCGGCGGCGAACAGGCCGGTGAGCACCTCGCGGAGCACCTCGACCTGGCGGGCGCGGCCGTGGCAGGCGTGCACCTGGACGCTGCGGTCGGCGGGGTCGACGGTGTGCGCGGGCGCGTCCGGGTCGTCCGCGCGCAGCGCCGCCTGGAGCGCGCCGAGCAGGCTGTCGGGCGGGGGCGGCGCCGGGTGATGGGTGACCGTCGTCGCGGGCCCCTCGGTCGCGGTGTCGAGGACGCCGGACAGCCGCAGCTGCAGCTCGACGGAGTCACGAGCGGTGGACGCGAGCAGCGCATGGTGCGCGGTGGGGGGCACGTCGGCCCGCCGCGGGCCGGCGACCGCGCCGTCGTCGGCCAGGGCGGCGACGGTGTCCCACAGGACCGGGGAGGGGTGCGGCAGCCACAGGTGCACGTCGCGGTGCAGCGCGAGCGCGCACAGCACGCGCCGCTGGTCCTCCGGGAGGCGGGTGGGGCCGAAGACGGAGAGCCGGGCGGGCAGGTCGACGGCGGCGGGGTCGGCGCGCAGCGCCTCGACGGCGGCGCCGAGCACCTCCGCCGGGTCCGGGGCGTCCACCCGCCGGCGCACCTGTCGCCACAGGCGCGGCTGCCACTCCAGGTCGCGCGGGACGGGCGTGCCCGCGCCGTCGTCCTCCCCGCCGGCGAGCCAGCCGGCGAGCAGGGCCGGGCGCTGCTGCGCGTACGCGGAGAAGAGGTCCGCGACGCGCTGTGCGAGGGCGAGCCGGCGCGAGCGCCGCACGCCGTCGTCGGCCTCCCCGACGTAGCGCGCGAGCGGGGCCGCCCACGCCTCGTCCAGCGCTGCGTCGATCGTCTCCAGCACGGGCCATACGAGGCGTGAGCGCCGCCAGGGGTCGTCGTCCCGCTCGACGCCGGTCACGGCCGTGACCGCGGACGCCACGAGTCGCGACGGCGAGGAGAAGTCCACGTTGGCGCAGACACCGGCCCCGGACGGACCATCGACGCCCAGCCGGTGCGACAGCCGCTGCGCCAGCCAGCGCTCGATGCCCCGCGTGGGCACCGCGACGACGTCGGGGACGAACGGGTCGTCCGGCGGCACGGCGAGCACGTCGGCGAGGGGGGCGACGAGCGCGTCGGAGCGCTCAGACCGGTGGACGTGCAGCACGTCGGCCAGGTTACGGGTCTGCGCCGACAGCAACACGCCCTCATCCACAACCCGCCCCCCAGGCTGCCGAACAGGTGGTTGTGCACGCTCTGAGCGCTCTTCACGTGGACAACCACCTGTTCGGCAGGGCGGGCGGGTTCCTCCGAAAGGCGCAACGCAGGTTCCGCCCTCCGCCTCAAGACCCGCCCGCGCCGGCACGGAAGGCTCGCAGGTGTCGGCACAGCACGCCGGCACGACGAGGGAGGGGCGGATGACCACCATCCGGATCGACGGGCTGCACAAGTCCTACCGCGGCTTCGAGGCCGTGCACGACGTCGGGTTCACGGCCGCGCCGGGGCGCGTGGTGGGGCTGCTGGGCCCCAACGGCGCAGGCAAGAGCACGACGCTGCAGGTGCTGCTCGGCCTGACGCGCGCGGACGCGGGCACGGCCACGTTCGACGGCCGCCGCTACGCCGACCTGGAGCACCCGGCGCAGGTGGTCGGTGCGCTGCTGGACGCGGGCGGCCTGCACCCCGGGCGGACGGGCCGCGACCACCTGCGCGTGCAGGCCGCCGCGTCGCGCCTGCCCGCCGACCGGGTCGCGGCGGCGCTCTCCGCCGTCGGCATGACGCCCGCCGCGGACCGTCGCGTGCGTACCTACTCGCTCGGGATGCGGCAGCGGCTCGGCATCGCGACCGCCCTGCTCGGCCGGCCCCGCGTGCTGGTGCTCGACGAGCCCGCCAACGGCCTCGACCCCGCCGGGACGCGGTGGCTGCGCGAGCTGCTGCGCGCGTTCGCCGACGACGGCGGCACCGTGCTGCTGGCCAGCCACGTGCTCGCGGAGGTCGCGCAGGTGGCCGACGACCTGGTCGTCATCGGCCAGGGCCGCGTCGTCGCGGCCGGGCCGCTGAGCGAGCTCGTCACCGACCGGAGCCTCGAGGACGTCTACCTCGACCTCACCGCCGCCACCGAAGGAGTGCGCTGATGTCCCTCGCCGTGTTCAGGGCCGAGCTGCTCAAGCTGCGCACCACCCGGACGCCGTGGGTCGTCGCCGCGGTCGCGGACGCCGGCATGGTGCTCACCCAGGTCCTCACGCTCGTGCTGCCCCGCACCCTGCGCACGATCGAGGCGCTGAGCGGGTCCGACGCCGGCCTCCACGTCGGGGTCCAGGCCCCGCCGGACGTCACGGCCGACGTCATGTCCACCCTCGCGGCGGCGACGGACCTCGGCACGCCCGACGCCCAGCGGGCGCTGCTCGACCTCCTGGGCGGCGGCCCCGGGTCCGGGTCCAGCGGGGTCACCGCGCTGTGCATGCTCCTGCTCGGGGCGCTCGCGGCCACCACCGACTTCCGCACCGGCGGCATCGTGCCGACCGCGCTCGCCGTCCCGGACCGGCTGCGGATCCTCGCGGGCAAGGCGGGGGCGACGGCGACGGCGGCGCTCGTCGTCGGCGCGGTGCTGGCGCTGGTGACGGCGGTCGGGCTGGTCCTCGCCGTGACGACCACGCCGGGAGCCGCTCTGGCGATCGGCCCGGGGGAGGCGCTCGCGGTGTGGGCGCGAGGGCTCGCCGTCATGGTCCTGCTCTCCTGGCTGGGGCTGGGCATCGGTACCCTCGTGCGGGGGCAGGTCGCGGCGGTCGTCGTGGTCGTGGCGCTGTCCCTCGTGGAACCGATGGTCCAGGCCGCCGCGCTCGTCCTCACGGGCGGCGCGACGACGGCGACGTCGTGGCTGCCGATCACCCTCGGCTCCCTCGCGTCGGCGGGACAGGGCGCAGCCCAGCTGTTCGGTGCGACGTCGGACGCCGGGGCGGGCGTCGGCGCCGCAGCGGCGCTGGCCGGGCTGCTCGCCTGGGCGGCCGTGCTACTGGTCGTCGCGGGAGCGGTGTTCCGCCGCCGCGACCTGGCCTGACCGCGGTCCCTGCAGAACCTGCACGCGCATGCCGCCCCGCCGCACGGACGTCGTACCGTGTGCCGGGGCGACATGCCGGAAGTGACATCCACACCGCCCCGTCCGCTCTCGACCCTGACGGAGGACCTGTGCTCGACGCGCTGCGACGGCGGCTCGACGCCTGGGGCGTCCGGACGGCCACGAGCCGCGACGCGCTGCTGGGCGCGGTGGTCGGCGTCGTGTCCGTGGCCCTCTTCCTCGCCGTCCTCCAGGTCGTGTCCTCGGGGCTCGGGGAGACGCTCGGGGCGAGCGCGTCGACCGACTCGATGAGCACGGGCGCGCGGGTGGCCGCGTGCGTCGTCCTCGTGGGGCAGTCGATGGCGCTGACGCTGCGCCGCCGTTGGCCCGTGCTGTGCCTGGCGCTCACCCTGCTGGGCCAGCTCGCGCTCGCCCCGCTGCTCCCGCCGTTCGTAAACTTCCAGGCACCGGCAGGCCTCGTCGCCGCGTACTCCGTCGGCGTGCACGCCCCGCGGCGGCCCGCCCTGGGTGCGGCGGCGGGTGCCGCCGTCGTGCAGGTGCTGCTCGGCTACGTGCTCGGCGGGCCGGCGACGGCGGCCGAGCTCGGCGTGCCGGTGGCGACGCAGCTGTGGGGCGGCCTCGTGTCCGCGCTCGTCACCTACCTGGGCGCCGCCCTCGTGGGGGCGTACCTCGGCACGCGCCGGGAGCTGCTGGCCCAGCTGCGGGCACGGGTGGCGCAGGCGGAGCGCGAGCGCGAGGCGCTCGCGGCCCAGGCGGTGCTCGCCGAGCGCGGCCGCATGGCCCGCGAGCTGCACGACGTCGCGGCGCACCACCTGTCCGGGATCGTCGTGCAGGCCGCCGCCGCCGAGCGGCTCGTGGACGGCGACCCGGAGCGTGCGCGGGAGTCGCTGCGGTGGATCCGGGCGCAGGGCCGCGAGACGCTGGAGAACCTGCGGCTCGTCGTCGGCATCCTGCGCGACACCGGGACGGGCGACGACGTGGCGCCGTCGGCCCCGCAGCCCACGCTGGCGGACGTGCCCGCGCTGCTCGACCTCGCCCGCAGCACCGGCACCCGGGTCCAGGAGACGCGGCGCGGCGAGCCGTTCGACCTGCCGCCCACGGCGCAGCTCACCGTGTACCGGGTGCTGCAGGAGTCGCTCGCGAACGCCCGCCGGCACGCGCCGGGCAGCGCCGTCGACGTGGAGACGGCGTACGACGAGGACGGGCTGGAGGTCACCGTCCGCAACGGGCGCGGCGACCTGTCCGCGGTGTCGCCTGCCGACGGGGCGGACGACGTCCCCGGCCACGGCGTCATCGGCATGACGGAGCGGGCGGAGCTGGTCGGCGGTCGCCTCTCGGCGCGGCGCACGTCCGTCGGCGGCTGGCAGGTGCGGCTGACCCTGCCGCGCTCCGACGACGCCGGGGCCCCGGCAGCACGCGTGGCGCAGGAGGCCCGGTGACGCGCGTCGTGCTGGTCGACGACCAGGCCGTGGTGCGCGCCGGGTTCACGGTGATCCTCGAGAGCGAGGGCCTGGAGGTGGTGGGCGAGGCCTCGAACGGGGCGGACGCCGTCCGGGTCGCTCGGCGCGAACGGCCCGACGTCGTGTGCATGGACGTGCGGATGCCTGGCGGGGACGGCATCACCGCGACGCGCGAGCTCGCCGGCCCCGGGGTCGCCGAGCCGGTGCCCGTGCTGGTGGTGAGCACCTTCGACCTCGACGACTACGTCTTCGGGGCGCTCGAGGCCGGCGCGTCCGGCTTCCTCCTCAAGGACGCCGAGCCGGACGTGCTCGTCGACGCCGTGCGCCGCGTCGCCGCCGGGGACGGTCTGGTGGACCAGACCCTGACCCGCCGCGTCATCGACGAGTTCGCGCGCCGACGCGGCCCGGTGTCGCCCGACGCGGCCGCGGTCGGCCTCCTCACCGGCCGGGAGCGGGAGATCGTCGCGCTGCTGTGCCGCGGGTCGTCGAACGCCGAGATCGCGGCGGCCCTGTTCCTCGAGCCCAGCACGGTGAAGTCGCACCTCAGCCGGATCATGACCAAGACCGGCGCCCGCGACCGCGTGCAGCTGGTCGTGTGGGCGTACGACTCCGGCCTCGTCGTGCCCGGAGCCTGACGACGGTCAGCCGCTGCCGGCGTCCGTGATCCTCAGGAGGTCGGGGCGTGGCCGTGCATCGAGAAGTCGAGCCGCCCGGGCAGCGGCGCGCCACCGGCCGCCCGCTCCCACAGCGCGGCGACGAGCGACTCGCCCTCGCGCAGGTTGGCGGGGACGACATCGTCCGTCTCGAGCACGCGCCGGGCCGCGAGCCGCTCGTCCAGGCCGAGCAGCGCCTCGACCTCCGCGAGCCGGAACCGCGCCCGCTCGGACCGGGTGGCGCGGGCGGGCGGCTGCCGGGACGCCTCGCGTGCGAGGTGCCGGGCCCGGTCGTGGCGTCCGGCGTCGAGCAGGGCACGCAGCGTCTCCAGCACGAGGGCGGGTCGCTCGGCGGAGTCCGGGCCGGCGAGCGCGAGGGCCGCGTCGAGCTCGCGGACGGCGGTGTCGACGTCTCCCCGCCGCCGGGCGACGTGGGCGAGCGCCCGGTGCGCGGCGGCGCTCGGCGCGGCGTCCAGGGACGCGACCAGGTGCCGTCGTGCGGCCTCCGGGTCCCCGTCCACGTGCTCGAGGACGCCGAGGTGGTAGTGCGCGAAGGCGCCGCCGTCGCGGGCGGCCTCGGCGAGCCGGTCACGCCAGTGGCGGCCGCGCACGTGCGCGCGGGCGTCGACGGTCGCGGGGACGTGGTCACCGGTGACGAGCGCCTGCCACGGGCGGTGCGGCCCGTCGGCGACGTCGGGGAACGGCGTCGCGGTCTCGTCGACCCAGCCCGCGGGGCCGCGCAGCAGGGCCTCGACGTGCCCCCAGCCGGACCC
>NZ_JBHUWC010000049.1:0-22853 GCF_042670225.1 Isoptericola sp. NPDC057191
GGGGGGGGGTGGGGGCCGCGCGGGCGGGACCGGGTGTCCGGGCTGGCTCGACCAGCGGGGGCGACCGCGTGGGGGAGATCTGGGAGATCTGCGGTCGCGCCCCGGTCAGAGGGTCAGAGACCCAGCGAGGCGTACTCGTCGAGCGCGCCCTGCCAGCTCTTCTCCGGGTCGTCGCCGTTGAGGTCGACGCGGTTCAGCGCGTTCTGCACGGACTGGTGGATCGCGAAGTAGTTCTTGCCCTTGAACGGGGCGCCCTCGATCGCGGCGGCCCGGGTCGAGAAGATCTGACCCACCGGAGCGTCGTTGAAGAACTCGTTGGTGGACTTCTGCACGGCGTCAGAGGCCTGCGCGTCGACCTGCGACGGGAAGGTGCCGGCGTTCTCGAACGCCGTCGTCTGCTGCGCCGGGTCGGTCAGCCACGCGGCGAGCTCCTTGGCGGCCGCGGTGTTGGGGCCTGAGGCGGGGACGGTGAGGAACGAGCCGCCCCAGTTGCCGCCGCCGCCCGGGAAGACGTCAGCGACGTCCCAGCCGGTGACGCCGGCGGAGTTCTGCTCGATCGGGCCGGTCATCCAGGCCGGGCAGAGCATCGTGGCCCAGGCGTTCTTCTGGAAGCCGGCGACCCAGTCCTCGCCCCACTGCTCGAGGCCCGCGGACAGCTTGTCGTCGATGGAGGCGGTGAGGACCTGGTCGTACATGTCCTTGATCGCCGTGTTGGTCTTCAGGTCCTTCGGCTCGCCCGTCGCGGGGTCCTCGTAGGCGTCCTGGAGCTGGTTGACCATGCCCTGGTAGGTGGGCACGGCGCCGTCGAACCAGGCGGCGTCCGACTTCGCGACGAACTGCTTGCCGACGTTGAAGTAGTCCTCCCACGTGGCGTCCGCGCCGCCGAGGAGCTCGGCGACCTTCTCGCGGTCGGTGGGCAGGCCGGCCTTCTCGAACAGGTCGGCGCGGTAGCAGATGGCCTCGGGGCCGATGTCGGTGCCGTAGCCGATGACCTTGCCGTCCGGGGTGGTCGCCTGCTGCACCTTCCAGTCCAGCCAGCGGCCGTCGAGCGCCGGGTCGGCCAGGTCCTCGAACAGGTCGGGGTAGGTCATGAGCTCGGGGAGCCAGTCGACCTCGATGGCCTCGATGTCGGCGAGGCCCTCGCCGCCGGCGGCGAGCTTGGTGGTGAGGTTGTTGCGGGCGTCCTCGGACTTCGCGGCCTTGACCTGCTTGACCGTGACGTTCGGGTGCGACTCGGTGTAGCTGGCGAGCATCTCGTCCGAGTAGCCGAAGTCGTTGAACGTGGCGACCGTCAGCGTGATCTTGCCGTCGCTGGAGGCGTTGTCGGTGCCGTGGTCGTCGGAGTCGCCGCCGCAGGCGGTCAGGGCGAGAGCGAGGGTCGCGATGCCGGCGGTCGCCGCGACGACGCGGCGAGCTCGGCGGGTGGGTCGGGTGCTGTCGAGCACGGTGACTCCCTTGTCTGGTTCGGGCATGCGAGGTGGAGGGTTTGGGAGCGCTACCACCTCCATGGTGGTAGCGCTCCCACGGCCAGGAGACGATGCTGGCTGGCGGCGTTGGTGGAAGTCAAGCCTGGGAGGGGCGCCGATGCCGCATCGTGACGTCGGCGCTGGCGTCAGTGCAGGTCAGAGGCCTTTCGCGCCTGCGGCCTTGTCCGGATCGTTACCGGTCTTCACCCGGGGTGGAACGCTCGGCGAGCCACTCGCGGCCTGCCGCGCCCTCCGCCTCGAGCGTCGATCGGACGGCGGCGGCGGCCGCCTCCGCGACGGCTGCCCCGAAGATCGGCACGGTCGCGCGGACCTCGCCGTCGTACACCTGCCGGGTGCCGCCGTCGGGGAGCTGCTCCAGCCGCACGGTGCCGGTCACGCGCACGGGCGCGCCCGCGATCTCGACGGCGATCGTCCCGCGGCGCAGGTCGCCCTGCGGCCCCTCCCACACCTCGGCCTGCCGTACCTCCAGGTGGTCGCCGACGAACGGCCGCACCTGGGCGGGGATGAGGTCGGTGGGCAACGTGCGACGCACGGCGATGGTGAACCCGGTGGCGGGGCTGCCGGTCACGTCCGTCTGCTCGACGCTGCCGCCCGGGCCGCGCTGCGCGCGCCAGCGGACGAACGCCTCGTCGGCGAGCATCGCGACGACGTCGTCGGCGGCCGCCGCGTACGTGAGCTCCACGGTCAGGTGCACCAGGTCACCATACCGACGCCCGGGCAGCGCGGCCGCGCCCGTAGGCTGGTGGGCGTGTCCGCCATGAGTGACCTGATCGCCCAGAACACCGACCTCTCCGAAGGAGACGTCGAGTGGTTGCACCTGCTCGTCGGCGACTGGCAGCTCGTGTCAGACCTCGCGTTCGCCGACCTGGTGCTCTGGCTGCCCACCGCCGACGGCGGCTTCGTCGCCCTCGCACAGTGCCGGCCGTCGACGGGTGCCACGGTGCACTACGACGACATCGTGGGGTCGCTCGCCCCCGACGGGCAGCGCCCGCAGCTGGCCGCCGCGATGACGGAGGGTCGTGCGCAGCGCTCGCGGGAGCCGCGCTGGTTCGGCGCGTACGCGGTGCGCGAGGAGGCCGTGCCGGTGGTGCACGACGGGCGGGCGATCGCCGTCGTCGCCCGCCAGACCAACCTCGGGTCGGGCCGCACGCCCAGCCGCCTCGAGCTGAACTACGTGGAGTCCGCGGACGACATCCTCGCGATGATCGCGCGGGGCGAGTACCCCGCGCCCAACGCGGCCACCGGCCCCCGTCGTGGCGCCCCGCGCGTGGGGGACGGGCTGATCCGCCTCAACTCCGAGGGCGAGGTGCTGTACGCCAGCCCGAACGCGCTGTCGTGCTTCCACCGGCTCGGCGTCATCGGGCCTCTCGTCGGGCAGTCGCTGGTCGAGGTGACCGCCGACATCGTGCAGCACCAGGACACGGTCGACGAGTCGCTGCCGCTGGTCGTGATGGGCCGTGCGCCGTGGCGCACCGACATCGAGGCCAAGGGTGTGGCGCTGTCGCTGCGCGCGCTGCCGCTCACCGACCACGGTCAGCGCATCGGCGCCGTGCTGCTGTGCCGCGACGTGTCGGAGCTGCGCCGGCGTGAACGCGAGCTCATGACCAAGGACGCCACCATCCGCGAGATCCACCACCGCGTGAAGAACAACCTGGCGACGGTGGCAGCGCTGCTGCGGCTTCAGGCCCGCCGCATGGACGTGCCGGAGGCGCGGGCCGCCCTGGAGGAGGCGATGCGCCGGGTCGCCACGATCTCGATGGTGCACGAGTCGCTGTCGCAGACCCTCGACGAGAACGTCGAGCTCGACGACATGCTCAGCCGTGCCCTGCGGCTCGCCGCCGACGTCGCGTCGACCCGCACGCAGGTGCGCACCCGCCAGACAGGGTCGTTCGGGATGGTGCCCGCGCAGGACGCGACCCCGCTCGCGCTGGTGCTGACCGAGCTCGTGACCAACGCCGTCGAGCACGGCTTCCCGGGCCGCGAGTCCGGCAACGTCGAGATCGACGTGCAGCGGGACGGCGCGTCGATGCGCGTCGTCGTGGCTGACGACGGGGTGGGGATGCCGGAGGGCATCGCCACCCTGGGTCGCGCGTCGCGCAGCGGGCTCGGTTCGCAGATCGTGCAGACCCTGGTGACGAACGAGCTGCGCGGCACCATCGACTGGAACGCGCGCGAGGGCGGCGGCACGCAGGTGGTGCTGGAGCTGGTCCTGCGCGACGGCCAGCCGAGGTAGGGCGGCCGTCGCGGACGGACGGCGCGACACCACACGCGACACCACAGAGGGACGGACCGCACCAGGTGCGGTCCGTCCCTCTGTGGTTCGGCTCTGCGTCGGCTCTGCGTCGGCTCTGTGTCGCCTCTGCGTCGGCGCGACCCTCGCTGTCTCGGCGTGAAGTCAGCCGGAGCTTGGTCGGCCGGAGTGGAATCAGCCGGAGTGAAGTCAGCCGGCGCGGCGGGCGCGCGCCGTGCGGCGCTTGAGCGCCCGGCGCTCGTCCTCGCTCATGCCGCCCCAGACGCCGGCGTCCTGACCGGACTCGATGGCCCACTTGAGGCACGTGTCCACGACGTCGCAGCGACGGCAGACGGCCTTCGCCTCCTCGATCTGGAGGAGGGCGGGGCCGGTGTTGCCGATGGGGAAGAAGAGCTCAGGGTCCTCGTCGAGGCAGGCGGCCTTGTGGCGCCAGTCCATGTCATCTCCTCGGTGCAGGGAACCCGGTCCGTCTGAGGGCGCGCCAGCGCGCGCCCGTCCGGGTCCGGTGGGTGGGGGGTGCGGAATCTGCTGTCCAGCGTCACACCTCGTGAAGCGCCGCACAAGGGGTTACGGGGAAGTTTCTCGGGCATGAAGCGTGAGTGCTTGATCACACTGTCGTGAAACCGCAGGTCGCACGTATTCTGACGTGTCATGCGCGCTCCTGTCACCCCCTCGTCCGGCACCGACGGTGCTTCCGGAGGGCCCCGTCCGCCGGGCCTGCGCGTGGTCGCGGCCGGGATCGGGCTCGAGGTGGTGCTGCTCGTCGCCGCGGCCGCCATGGTCGGCGTCGAGCTGGTGCGGGGTGCCTCCAACAGCGTAGCCGTGAGCGTGTTCCTCGTGCTGTTCTGCCTGGGCCTCGGCTGGCTGCTCGTCGGCTCGTGCCGCGCCCTGTGGGCAGGCCGGCGCACCGGGCGCGCGCCCATCGTCGTGTGGCAGATCATGCAGGGCCTGGTCGGCGTCAGCCTGCTCACGGCCGGGATGCCGGCGGCGGTGCTCGCAGGGCTCGGGCTCCTGCTGGTCGCCGCCGCCGTGCTCGTGGCCGTCATGACGCGCCGCGTGGTCGAGGCCACCTCCGGCTGACTCGTCCCCTGGAGGGGAGGGCGCATGGACGCCGTCTCCCCGCGATCCGTCCCACCGCAATTCGGGCCGCGGGGTGCTGGGCTGCTCCGCGTCGTCCGACCGCGCCACCTGGACGGCCAGGACCCGGCAGCCCTGGACCAGCGCGCCGCGGCCGGGCTGTGCCGGCCCCGGTTCGACGGCGTCCGCGAGGGGCACGCCGAACAGCTCGTCGGCACCACGCTCGCCCGGGTGCAGCACGACAGCGGTGCGCCGGGCGCGCAGCTCCGCGAGGGCGCCCCGGTGCGCGAGGGCGGTCCCGGTCGTCGTCGAGGCCGCGACGAGGGCGCGCCCCGCGGGGTCGACCATCGCCGCGATCCGGTCGGCCTCGAGCGGGTGCTGCTGGACGAGGGCGTCCAGGTCGTCCACGACGAGCACGCCCGGGCGCAGCTCGTCGAGGAACGAGCGCAGGCCTGCCGACGACGGGGGTGTGGCGGGGACCGTCCCCGCGTCGCGGCGCAGTGCGGCGTCGCGGGCGACCACCCCCGCGAGGAGCCCAGCGGCGGCGAGGTGGCGTACGACCCGGCGCAGCACGGTCGTGCGCCCGCTGCCGCGCGGCCCCGTGACGAGCACCCCGTGCGTGACGTCGAGGCCGACCACCTCCGCCTCGTCGCCGCCCACGCCGAGCGGCACCACGAGCCCGCCCTCCGTCCCGACCCTGGCGTCCGGTGGGTGGGGCCGAGCCGCACGCGCGAGGTCCCGCTCGTCGACCGAGGGCGGGAGCTCGCGCACGGTCACCGGAGCTGCGCCCGGCCTCCCCGGCGGCCCGGCCGGGCTCGGGGAGCGGTGGTCGGGCAGCAGCACCTGGCACAGCAGCTGGTCTTGCCCGAGCCATGCCGCACGACCGGGCGGCCCGCCCCGGCCGGCGAGCTCGGAGGGCGCGCCGAGGAGGACGTCCGCGTGCGCCTCGCGCCCGAGCAGCACCAGGCGCGGGCCCACCCGGGCGGCGAGGCCGCCGAGCATCGGGCCGTCGGACGACAGGGCGAAGGCCACACCCGGGGTTGCGAGCGCCCGCGCGAGCGGGTCCCACGGATCCGGTCCGGTCAGCGCCGCACGCAGCTCCTCCACGGCGTCGACCACCACGAGCGTCGGGGCGGTCGGCGGGGCGGTGCCCAGCAGCCGCAGGAGTCGTGCGGCGCGCCGTGGGGAGCCGGGGCCGGCGAGCGTGCCGAAGCCTGCGTGCTCCTCCAGCGCGGCGAAACGGGACAGCGCGGCGGCCGGGGCGAGCGCGTGCACGTGCCAGCCCCGGGCCAGGGCGCCGGCCGCCAGCCCGACGAGAGCGGTCGTGCGGCCCGAGCGTGCTCGGCCCACGACCCCCAGGTGCCCCGCCGCCGGGTCCCAGCGCAGGAGCGTCCGGCGCTGGTGTTCCGGGTCGTCGCCGAGCGCCACCGGGAGGCCGGGCACCCCGCCGTCGCCGACAGGGCCTGGGCCCGCGTCGTCGCCGGCACCTGGAGCGGCGGCGGCGAGCACGGGGTCGCCGGCCCGGACGCTCTCCGGCAGCGGGGGCAGCCAGGGCGCGCGCCCGGCCCGCTGGCCCCGCACCGCGGCGGCCTCGCGGACCGCCTCGACGACCTCCGCCACGCCGGGTCCTGCCACGCCGGGTCCTGCCACGCCTGGTCCTGCCACGCCTGGTCCTGCCACGCCGGGTCCTGCCACGCCTGGCGCCGCCACGCCCGGCCCCGCCGCGCCAGTGCGTGAGGCCTCGGTACCGCACGCAGCTCCCCACGCCGGCGCGCGGCGCACGGCGGCCGGCGTCACCGCCCGACCTGCGGCGTGCGCGCACTGCAGCACCACCGGAGGTGCGGCCCCGCACCGCAGGACCGCTCGGCCGGGCGTTCCCGGGGGTATCCGGGCGGCGAGCGAGGTCTCGACCACGTCGAGGGAGTCCGCGGGGTCCACCACCCGCAGGGCGAGCCGCGCGGACACGTTGGCACGGAGGTCGGCGCTGACCGCGCCCGCCGGCCGTTGGGTCGCGAGCACGAGGTGCACGCCGAGCGAGCGACCCTGGGCCGCCACCCGCAGCAACCCGGGCAGGAACTCGGGGAGGTCGTCGGCGAGGGCTCGGAACTCGTCCACGACGACGACCAGCCGGGCGGGCGCATCGGCCACGCCCGCCGGCAGCGCGTCCAGGTCCGCCACCCCGTGGCGCGCCAGCACCTGCTTGCGCCGGTGCAGCTCGGCCCGCAGGCCGGCGAGGGCCCTCCCGGCGAGGCCGGGGTCCAGGTCGGTCACCTGGCCGACCACGTGCGGCAGCCGACCGCACGCACCGAAGGACGCGCCACCCTTGAAGTCCACGAGTGCCAGCGCGAGGTCGCCGGGGGACCGGCGGCAGGCGAGGCCGAGCAGCAGCGCCTGCAGCAGCTCGGACTTGCCCGACCCGGTGGTGCCCGCGACGAGCAGGTGCGGACCGTCCGTGACCAGGTCGAAGAGCACGGGCCGCCCGCGGGCGTCGCGGCCGAGCGGCACCGCCCACCCGTCCGCCCGGTCCCAGGCGGCACCGACGTCGGGGAGCTCGTCCAGCAGGGGGAGCAGGGGAACCGTGGCGGGGAACCTCGGGTCGGCCGGGTCTGCCGGGTCGGCGGCGCCCTCCAGGTCGCTCGCGGTCGCACCGCCCGTCCCGGGCTCCAGCGCGCCCAGGGAGCGGCGCAGTCCTGCGAGCCCGGCGACGAGCCGTGCGGCGTGCTCGGCCCAGGCCTCGTCGACGCCGACCAGCGGCCCGGTCGTCGTCGAGCCGTCGGGCGCCGCGCGCCGTACGCGACCGCCTCGCACCCGCCAGACCGTGCGGCACCATGCCGGCACGGGTGCGCCCTCGGGCAGGCACAGCAGCACGGCGCCACCGCGGGCGAGGGCGTCCTCGCGGCGCGCGGTGTCGGCGCTCGCGGCGCCGTCCCCCGGGTCGACGACCACCAGGGGAGGCCCTCCGCCAGGCAGCCAGCGGCACCACGACCAGGCGGCGGCACCGGCCACCTCGACAGAGGCGCCCCACGCCGCCAGCTCGACCACGACGGACCGTGCGGCGGCGAGCACCTCGTGCCGCGGACCGACGAGCGCGAGCGCCCCGTCGGGCACCAGCCGGGCGACGGCACGCGCCGCTCTCGAGCTGCCGGGACCGACCGCGACCCCGGCGCCCGGGTGGTCGGTGGCGCGGGAGCGCTCGTGGGTGCGCGCGACGGCGGCACGCCACGCGCCGTCGGAGGTCTGGTGCGCGGCTGCGAGCCGGGCGAGCAGAGGGCCGGGGGAGTCCCCCACCGTGGCGCGTTCGACGACGTCCCCCTGCCCGCCGTCCGCCGCGACCGTCGGGTCGGCCGCGCGTCGCCGGCGTCGTGCCGCGACCACCTGGGGCACCAGCGTGCCGAGCCCGAGCAGCGAGAACAGCGCGTACGCGGGCTGGCCGAGGACGATCGCGAGGACCACCGAGCCGAGGACGGGGACCGCGGCCGTGGCGAGCATCGCGACCGACCCGGGGGACGACGGCTGGGTCGACTGCGCCGAGGGTCGGGCCGTCGTCCGGCCCTCGCCGCCCTCTCGCCCGTCGAGCCATGCCGCGACCGAGCCGGAGCGGTGCAGCGTCCAGGCTGCCGGCACGGCGCCGCCGGGGAGCTCGAGACGGGCTCCCGGCCGCCATCGGCGCGGGAGCCTTCCGACCCGGCGCCGCCGGGCCCCCGCCCGGGGGCCGCCCGGCGGACCCGCGGAGACGAGGCCCGGCGGACCCGCGAAGAGGAGGCCCGGCGACGGGGCGCGCAGCGAGCGGGCCGGACGCTGCCGTCGCCCGACCGACCGGACGGTGACCCTGCCCGGCCGGCGCGGGTCAACGCGCACCATGACGCCTGGCGGCGAGGTCGCGGCGTCGTGCCGGGCGGTGGAGCGGGCGTCGTGCAGCGTGCGCGCGGCGCCGGGGGAGAGCGTGATCGCCGCACCCGCGGCCACGCCGTCGGCTCGAGCGACGAGCCAGGGTCCGTCGAGCACCGCGGCGGAGCGGTCGGGCCGTGACGGCGCGGCGGCGGCGTCGTGTGGCGTCAAGACCGCGCCGGGCAGGAGCGGCCGGGCCCCGACCACGTCGGCGTCGTCCACGGGGACGCCGTCTGCGGCCAACGGGATGTGCTGCAGCTCCGGGCGGCGCAGCAGCCCGGCCAGGTCGGCCCGGCAGGTGCCGAGCGGCGCGCCGGCCGGCAGGAGCACGTCCTCCCCGGGGTGCACGGTGACGCGGACGCCGTCGTCGCCCGGGTCGGGGGTGACGACGAGGGCGGGCACCGTGGAGGTCGACATGACCTCCAGGGTGCCCGCCCTGCGCGACCGTCACGGACGGCCTGTGGACAACGTCCGCGCTACTCGCTGGCGAGCGCCTCCACGGGAGAGGTCTTCACCGCGGTGCGGGCCGGGGCGACGGACGCCACCAGGCCGGCCACGGCGGCCACCGCGAGCATCACCAGCACGTCGCGCCACGGGACCACGATCACGGGCGAGCCCGCCCAGCCGAGCGCCGCCGCCGCGCCCGCCCAGCCGTAGACGAGGCCGAGCAGCACACCCAGCAGGGCGCCGACCAAGGCGATGAGAACGCCCTCCACGGCGAGCATGCCCCGCAGCTGGCCCTTGGAGAGCCCGATCGCCCGCAGGGTCGCGGACTCCCGGCGTCGCTCGATCACCGACAGGGACAGGGTGTTCGCCACGCCGATCAGGGCGATGACGACGGCAGCCGCGAGCAGCCCGACGACGATCGCGAGCGCGGTGTCGATCACCTTCTGGAAGCCTGCGCGCTCGACCGCGGCGCCGACGACGTCGGCGGGGGTCTCGGTGTCCGCGACGGTGTCCTGGATGGACGGGACGACGGACGCCGCGTCAGACGGGTCCTCGAGGCCGACCCACAGGCTGGTCACGGGCGCGGCCGGGTCGAGGGAGGCGAGGTCGTCCGGCACCACGAGCAGCCCGCTGTCCGCGAGGTCGGTGACCGCAGCCTTGACCTTCAGGGTCCCGTCCGGGCCGGTGAGCGTGAGCTTCTGCCCGTCGGAGATGCCCCAGGCGTCGGCGACGTCTGCCGGGACGACGGCGGTCCCCGCGGCGAGCGGCGCGACCAGGTCGGTGCTGCGCAGCACCGAGGCGGCGTCGTCCGGGTCGACGCCACGGACCGTGAGCGACAGGCCGGAGCCGACACCGTGGCCGGTGACCTTGGCCGCCGACGACGGCGACTCCACCACGGTGGACACGCCCGCGAGGTCGCCGACGGTCCCGGCGAGGGAGTCGGGGACGGCCGCGACGGTGCTGTCGCCGGCCGCGACGCTCGTGGGGTCGCTCGACAGGTCGGTCGAGACCGTGACGTCCACGGGGTAGCGGGAGTCCAGCTCGGAGTCCATCGTGACCCGCGCGCTGGCGGCGCCGGTCGACATCATGCCGACCAGCGTGACGCCGATGAGGAGCGCGGTCGAGGTCGCCGCGGTACGGCGCGGGTTGCGCAGGGTGTTCGCGGCGGCGAGACGCGCCGTCGGCCCGGACATCCCCACCAGTCGCCCGGCGAGCGCCACCACGCGGGGCAGCCAGAAGACCGCGCCCACGAGGACGCCCACGAACGAGAGGACGCCGCCCCCGACGGCGACCATCAGGCCGGTCGTCGGCTCGCCGGCGGCCGTGCTGAGCGCGACACCGCCGCCCAGCATCGCGAAGCCGATGACGGTGACGAGCAGCGAGAGCACCAGGCGCACCCGACCCGCGCCTCGGGTCGCCGACGGGGCGTCGGCCGGGCGGAGGGCCTCGAGCGGCGCGACGCGGGTCGCCGCGCGGGCAGGGGCGAGCGCGGCGACGAGGGTCACCACGGTGCCCACGACCAGCGGGATGAGGACGACGGCCGGTGTGATGCCGACGGTGGCCGGCAGCGGGACGCCCAGGTCCATGCTGCGGCCGATCGTGAGCGCCGCCTGGCCCAGGCCGACGCCCGCGAGCAGGCCCACGGCCGAGGAGAGGAAGCCGAGGAGCGCCGCCTCGAAGAGCACCGACCGGCGCAGCTGGGACTTGTCCGCGCCGACGCAGCGCAGCAGCGCGAGGGTGCGGGTGCGCTGGGCGACGAGCACCTGGAACGTGTTCGCGATGACCAGGGCGGCGACGAGCAGCGCCACGGCCGCGAAGACCAGCACGAACAGGGTGAAGAAGACGTTGTCGCCGCCGGTCATCTCGTTGGCGACGGACTCGGCGTGCTCCTCGGGCGTCACGACGCTCAGGTCGGCGGTGTCCGTGCCTGCCGCGGACGCGGCGCTGGTGAGCGCCCCGGTGATGGCGGTGCGGGCCGCCTCGACGTCCGTGCCGGCGTCGAGGGTGACGAGCGTGGTGGTGGGCGGGGCGGACTCCTCGCCGGGGGCGAGCATGTCCGCGTCCCAGCCCGTGACGTCCGCGGCCGGCGCGACGGCCGCTCCGCCCTGCAGGGAGTACGCGCCGTACGGGTCGGTGAGCGTCCCGCTCACGGTGAGCTGTTCGCGGACCTCGGTCCAGGCGTCCTCGGACTCCGGGTCGCCCTTGAGGACGGTGCGCACGAGGGTGACGGTGTCGCCTGGGGCGGTCTTGAGCCGCTCCGCGACCTTCACGGGCAGCGCGATCTCGCCCGAGGCGGTCGGCAGCGAGCCGTCGGCGACCTCGAAGGGGAGGACGTCGGTGTCGGTCGGCTCCGCCAGCACGGGCTGGTAGATGGTGCGACCGTCGGACTCGAGCTGCTGGTACGACAGGAGCTGCGGGTCGGCCGTGGCCACGCCGTCGGCGCCACGCACCGCGTCGAGTGCCGCGTCGTCCGCCGGGACGCCGCGCACGACGAGGTCGGCGCCCGTGAACTGGGCGGCGATCGAGTCGTAGGTGGTGCGGGTGATGACGTTGCCGGCGAGCAGGGTGATCGCGACGAACGCGGTGCCGATGACGATCGCGAGGCCGGCGGCGGCGAGCCGCCCGGCGCTGCGCCGCATCTGCGACAGGGTGAGGCGGATCATCGCGTGGCCACCGTCCGCAGCGCGTCGAGGCCGGCGAGGGCGGACTCGGGGGTCGGGTCGGAGATGTCGCCGGCGATCTTGCCGTCGGCGATGAGGACGACGCGGTCCGCGTAGGCGGCGGCCGCCGGGTCGTGCGTGACCATGATGATCGTGCGGCCGAGCTCGCGCACCGAGCGGCGCAGGAAGCTCAGCACCTCGGCGCCGGAGCGGGAGTCGAGGTTGCCGGTGGGCTCGTCCGCGAACACGACGTCCGGCTGCGCGATGAGGGCGCGCGCGATGGCGACGCGCTGCTGCTGGCCGCCCGACAGCTCGCTGGGGCGGTGCGTGAGCCGCTTGCCCAGGCCGAGCGTCTCGACGAGGGTGCCGAACCACTCCTTGTCGACGGTCCCGCCGGCGAGCTCGACCGGCAGCGTGATGTTCTGCTCGGCGGAGAACATGGGCAGCAGGTTGAACTGCTGGAAGACGAACCCGACGCGGGTGCGGCGCAGCGCGGTGAGGGCCTTGTCGTTCAGCCCCGTCACCTCGGTGGAGCCGATGAACGCCTGCCCGCCGGTGGCGCTGTCCAGGCCGGCCAGCAGGTGCATGAGGGTCGACTTGCCCGAGCCGGACGGGCCCATGATCGCGGTGAAACGGCCCGCCGCGAAGTCGACGTCGACGCCGTCCAGCGCGCGCACCTGCGCCTCGCCGCGGCCGTACGTCTTGGTCAGCGCGCGGGCCCGCACCGCGGGAGTGACGTTCGGTCGGGCGGCGGTGCCCTCGTCGGGGATCGGGACGTACACGGTCGTGTCCACGGAAGCGCTCCGGTGTCTCGGGGTGGTGGCCCGCGGCTCTCTCGGAGCCCGCCGGCCAGGACACCACCGACGCTACGGAGCGCGGACCCCGCCGACATCGGCCCGAGGGCGGGTCCTGCGTCGCTCCCAGGTCATCCTCAGGTATGACACCGACCCTGAGCCGCACCCTGACTCACCCCGGGGCCACCTTGTCAGAATCACGTGCGGGCATGGCGTGACCTGGTTCTGACAGCTCGCTCGGCCTGCCCGCTGTCAGACGCACGTGACCGTAGGGCAGGACGTGGTTCTGACAGATCGGGCCGGGGAGGCTGCCCCCAGACTGCGGCCGTCCTCAGATGTCCCGACGGCGACCAGCTCCCCCCCGCCGCGCCACGACGGTGGGAGCCATGACAGGTTCCGCCCACCTCTACCGCGTCCTGCCCGGGCTGCGCGATCTCGCCCGCCGCCAACGGGGCGTCGTCACCCGGGCCCAGGTCGGGGTCCTGGGCATGACGCCCGGCCACGTCGAGCAGCAGCTGCGCGCGCTGCGGTGGCGGTCGCTCAGCGAACAGGTGCTCGTCGTCCACCGCGGTCCGCTCGCCCGCGACGCCAGGCTCTGGGCCGCCGTGCTCGGCGCGCCCCGGGGGAGCGTCGTCGGAGCGTGGACCGCCCTCGAGCTGCAGGGTCTGGAGGGGTGGACGCGCGATCCCGTGCATCTCGTCGTGGCCCGCGGCGCGAAGCCCGACCGGCACCCCTGGCTCGTGGTGCACGAGTCGCGCCGGCTGCGGGCCGAGGACGTCGTGGACGCCGGCGGGCTTCCCGTGCACGGCGGCGCGCGGGCCGCCGTCGACGCGGCGGCCTGGCAGCCGACGTGGCGCACGGCGGCCGGGCTGATGGCCGCCGTCGTGCAGCAGCGCCTCGTGACGACCGACGACCTGTTCGCCATGCTCGACACGGTGGGCGCGGTGCGGCACCGCAAGGTGATGCGGCTGGCGCTCGCGGACGTCGTCGGCGGGGCGGACTCGCTCGCCGAGATCGACTTCGCCCGGCTGTGCCGGGACGCGGGGCTCCCGGAGCCGAGCCGGCAGTCACCCCGGCGGGACCTTCAGGGCCGACGACGGTTCCTCGACGTCGAGTGGCCGCTGCCGGGCGGTCGCCGGTTCGTCGTGGAGATCGACGGCGTCGGCCACCTGGAGCGCGACCGCTGGTACGCCGACCTGCTGCGGGACGCCGAGCTCGGCGCCGACACCCGCACCGTGCGGGTCCGCCTGCCCGCGATGGCCGCACGCTACGAGCCGGACCGCGTGCTCGCCGTCGTCCGCCACCACCTCGGCTGGTGAGCTGTCAGAACCAGGTACGCGTATGCCAGGACCTGGTTCTGACAACTCGCGCGGCCCCAGACCTGTCAGAACCAGGTACGCGTATGCCAGGGCCTGGTTCTGACAACTCGCGCGGCCCCAGACCTGTCAGAACCAGGTGCGCGTATGCCAGGACCTGGTTCTGACAGCTCGCGCGGCCCCCGACCTGTCAGAACCAGGTGCGGGTATGCCAGGACCTGGTTCTGACAGGTCGCGGGTCAGGACCCGGGGCGGACGAGGCCGGTCTCGTAGGCCGTGACGACGGCCTGCACGCGGTCGCGCGCATCCAGCTTGGCGAGGATGCGCCCGACGTGGGTCTTCACGGTCGCCTCGGCGACGAACAGGTCGGCGGCGATCTCGGTGTTGGACCGGCCCCGCGCCATGAGGACGAGGACCTCGCGCTCGCGGTCCGTCAACGCCGCGAGCGCGTCGTGCTGCGGGGCGGCCTGGTCGGCGGGCAGCGCGGTGACGAGGTGCTCGAGCAGCCGCCGGGTCGACGACGGCGCGATGACGGCGTCCCCGGCGTGCACGGTGCGGATGGCGGCGAGCATCTCCTCCGGGGGCGCGTCCTTGAGCAGGAACCCCGACGCGCCGCTGCGGATGGCCTCCAGCACGTACTCGTCGAGGTCGAACGTGGTGAGGACGATGACGCGGGGCGCGTCCGGCGAGGCCGTGAGCCGGGCGGTGGCGGTGAGGCCGTCGAGGTGCGGCATGCGCACGTCCATCAGCACGACGTCGACGCGGTGGTCGGCGAGCAGGCGCAGCGCCTGGGCGCCGTCGCCCGCCTCGAGCGCGACCTCCAGGTCCGGCTGCGAGTCGATGACCATGCGGAAGCCCGCGCGCACCAGCTGCTGGTCGTCGACCAGGGCCACGCGCACCACGCCCCCTGGCGTGCCGCCGGGCGGCCCGGCCGGGGGGAGCGGGTCGGTGGTGGGCGAGGTCATGCGTCCTCCTGCGGGGTCGTCGGCGGCGCGTCGGCCGGCGGCGTGGTGGTCATGGGGGCCGGGCTGGCTGGGCTGGCCGGGCTGACGGTGCTGACGGTGGGTGGCTGCGGCGCGGCGGTGACGGTCGTGCCGGGCAGCGGCAGCTCGAGGTGCACGCGGAAGCCGCCGCCGGCACGGGGACCGGTCTCGAGGGTGCCGCCGTACAGGTTGGTCCGCTCGCGCATCCCCCGCAGGCCGAACCCGGGGTCGTCGCTCGCGGCGGCGGCACCGCGGCCGTCGTCGAGCACCTCGAGCTCGACGGTCGACGGCGTCCAGCGGACGGCGACGGTGACGGCCGGGTCGGGCCCGGCGTGCTTGCGCACGTTGGTGAGCGACTCCTGGCAGACGCGGTACAGGGTCAGGCCCATGCCGGCGGTCAGAGGTCGCGGTGCGCCGACGCGCACGTGCGAGACGCGCAGCCCGCCGTCGCGCGCCTGGGCCACGAGGTCCTCGATGTCCTCGACCCCCGGCTGGGGGGCGGGCCGGCTCGTGCGGTGCGGCTCGCGCTGCGGCACGGCCGTGGTCGCGCCCGTGGACGGCCGGGCCGCCGCCGCGCCGGCGGACGGGGCCGGATCGCCGGGTCCGCCTGGCCCGTCGTGCTCGTCGCGCTCGGCGTCGTCGTCCTGGGAGCGCAGCACGCCGAGCAGGCGGCGCATGTCGGTGAGCGCGGTGCGCCCGGTCTCGCTGATGGTGCCGAGCGCCCGGACCGCGGACTCGGGGTCGGACGCCGCGGCGTAGCGTCCGCCGTCGGCCTGCGCGACGACGATGGACAGGGAGTGCGCGACGATGTCGTGCATCTCGCGGGCGATGCGGGCGCGCTCGGCGGCGGCGCTGATCCGCGCCTGCTGGTCGCGCTCGATCTCGAGGCGGTGCGCACGGTCGCGCAGGGCGTCCATCGTCACGCGACGGGAGCGGCGCACGAGGGCGAACGCCCAGACGGCGAGCGCGGTGACGAAGCAGAAGATCCCGACGGGGACGACCTCGGCCAGCCCCGCCACTCCGGTGTCGCCGAGCATCGCGACGGCCACCGGCAGCACGGCGAGGGTCCCGACCGCGGTCGAGCAGATGGCCGTGACGTGCGCCCAGGTGGGCCCGTAGACGGTCACCGAGAACAGGGCGACGAGGATCAGGAGGTCCCCGGGCATGATCATCGGGTAGCCGGCGAGGATGTGCGCGAGCGCGACGGCGTAGACGGCGACGGCCGAGGGCACGGGGCGGGTGCGGCGCCAGGGCAGCGGGGCGAGAAGGGCGATGCTCCACGCGATCGACCCGGTCCGGGACAGGAACGGCTCGGCCGAGTACAGGTCGGTGGCGGAGCTGATCGTGAGCGCGGCGAGCAGCGCGGTCGTCGTCAGGTCGACGCCGAAGCGGTGCGCCTCGAACCAGCGCCCCATCCTCTCGATCCAGCTCATGACGGCCAGAGTAGGTGGGCGACGCCGCGGCCGCGTCAGCCCGGGGGAGGAGCGGGGGCCGGCAGGGGTCGGTCCCGGGGAGGACTCCGGCGGCCGACGGCGGGCCGGAGAACCGTGGCGTCTTTCACGTCCCAGGACCAGCGACGATGCCGCTAGCATGAGGGAATGACCCACGTACTGCTGGCCGAGGACGACCCGGCTATTGCCGAGCCTTTGGCGCGGGCTCTCACGCGTGAGGGTTACGACGTCATCGTGCAAGGAACTGGTCAAGGAGCCGTCGACCACGCGGGGAACGCGGACATCGTCGTCCTCGACCTGGGCCTGCCCGACATGGACGGCCTCGACGTGGCGCGGGAGATCCGCGGATCCGGGCTCACCGTGCCGGTCCTGGTGCTCACCGCACGCGCGGACGAGGTCGACCTGGTCGTCGGCCTCGACGCAGGCGCCGACGACTACGTGACGAAGCCGTTCCGCCTGGCGGAGCTTCTCGCCCGCGTCCGGGCGCTGCTGCGCCGCACGCACGGCGAGACCGGCGAGGACGAGGAGCTGCGTGCGCAGGACGTGCGCGTCGACGTGTCCGCGCACCGCGCGTTCCAGGGCGAGCGAGAGCTGCACCTCACCACCAAGGAGTTCGACCTGCTGAAGGTGCTGGTCGCCAACGCCGGGTCGGTCGTGGTGCGCGACACGCTCATGCGCGACGTGTGGGGCTCCGACCCCGTCGGTTCCACCAAGACTCTCGACATGCACGTGTCCTGGCTGCGCCGCAAGCTCGGTGACGACGCCAACGCCCCGCGCTACGTCTCCACCGTGCGAGGGCTCGGCTTCCGCTTCGAGCTCGGCGCGAGCTGACACCGCAGGGCCAGGGCTGACCTCGTGCGTCGCCGCGTCCTGCTGGCGACCATCTCCGCGGTCGCCGTCGCCGTGCTCCTGCTGGGTGTCCCTCTGGGCATCTTCGGTGCGCGGTACGTCCTCGCCATCGAGGAGCAGCGCATCACCAACCGCGTCGACGTGCTCGCGCGCAGCATCGACAACACGCTCGAGCGCGGAGACATCGTCGGTGAGTCCACGGTCGAGCGGGCCGCCGAGGGCAGCGACGGCGACCTCCCCGCGTACGTCGTCGTGACCCTGCCGGACGGCACGCAGCTCACGGCGGGCGAGCCGGTCACCGCGCCCACGATCGACAAGGCCAAGCTCACGGACCAGAACGTGTCCGTCTCGATGACCGTGTCCGCGGTCGGCGCGTACGTGAAGTCCGCGCAGACGGTCGCGCTCGTCATCATCGCGGGGATCGTGGCGATCGCCGCCGGCATCGCGGTCGCGGTGTGGCAGGCCAACCGGTTGTCCGCCCCGCTCGTGTACCTCGCGGCGTCGGCCGAACAGCTCGGGTCGGGGCAGGTGCGCCCCCGTCTGGAACCCTCGGGCGTCGAGGAGATCGACCTCGTCGCCGCCGAGCTGGCGCGCTCGGCGGACCGGCTCGCCGGCCGGCTCGCCGCCGAGCGGCAGTTCACCCAGGACGCGTCGCACCAGCTCCGCACGCCGCTGACGGCGCTGACGATGCGCCTCGAGGAGATCACGCTCGCCTCCGACGATCCCGAGGTGGTCGAGGAGGCGCGGATCTCCCTGGAGCAGGTGGAGCGCCTCGTGTCCGTGGTGGACGACCTGCTGACGGCGTCGCGCCGGTCGCAGGGCGGCACGACGGAGGCCGTCGTCCTGGCGGACGTCGTGCACCAGCAGGAGGAGGAGTGGGCGCCCACGTTCGAGCGGGCAGGGCGCCGGCTGGTCATCGAGGTCCCCGACGGGATGCAGGTGCTCGCCACGCCGGGCGCGCTGGCGCAGATCATCGCGACGCTGCTGGAGAACTCCCTCAAGTACGGGGACGGCACCACCACGGTGCGCTCGCGCCCCTCGGGCACGACCGGCGCGGTCGCCGTCGAGGTCGCGGACGAGGGGCCGGGGGTAGCCGACGACGTCGCGACCCGCATCTTCGAGCGTGGCACGACGACGGGTGGCAGCACCGGCCTCGGCCTCGCCCTGGCCCGTGACCTCGCGGCGGCCGACGGCGGACGGCTCGAGCTGGCGCAGCGCCGGCCCCCGGTCTTCGCGCTCTTCCTGGCCGGCGTGCCGCGCACGCTCGATCCCCACCTCGTGCTGCCACCCGGCACGACCATCTCCTCCCGTGGCCGCCGGCGCGGATGGCTCCACCACCACGGCGACTGACGGGCGGCGTCCGGACGGCAGGAGCACGGCGCCCTCCCTCGGGCCGGTATCCTCGATGCCCGTGACCGGACCCCACGCCACCGCCCCTGTCGTCGCCGTCGTCGGAGGGGGTCAGCTCGCCCGCATGATGGCCCCCGCGGCCGCAGAGCTGGGCGTGGGCCTGCGGGTCCTCGTCGAGGACCCGGCGTCGTCCGCGGCGCAGGTGGTCACGGACACCCCGGTGGGCGTGGCGAGCGACGACGCGGCGATCCGTGCCCTCATCGCCCCCGCCGACGGGCGGCCCGCGGCCGCGGTGCTCACCTTCGAGCACGAGCACGTGCCGAACGTCCTGCTCCAGGACCTCATCGACCACGGCACGCCCGTGCGTCCTGGCCCGCACGCCCTCGTGCAGGCGCAGGACAAGATCGTCATGCGGCGCCGGCTCACCGAGCTCGGCCTGCCGTGCCCGCGCTGGGCGGCCCTGCCGACCGACCCTGCCGAGGCGCGCGAGGCGCTCGACGCCTTCCTCGCCGAGGAGGACGGGCACGAGGCCGTGGTGAAGACGTCCCGCGGGGGCTACGACGGCAAGGGCGTCCGCGTCGTGTCGTCGTCGGACGACGTCACCGACTGGCTGCAGGGCGTCGTCGACGGCGGTCCCGCGCTGCTGGTGGAGCGGAAGGTGCCGTTCGTGCGCGAGCTGGCGGCGCTGGTCGCCCGTCGCCCGTCGGGCGAGGTGCGCACCTGGCCGGTCGTCGAGTCCGTCCAGCGTGACGGGGTGTGCGCGGAGGTCGTGGCGCCCGCCCCCGACCTGGACCCCGCCGTGGACGAGGAGGCCCGCCGGATCGCCGTCGCGGTGGCCGAGGGGCTCGACGTGACCGGGGTCCTCGCGGTCGAGCTGTTCGAGACCCGGGAGGCCGACGGCAGCACCGCGGTGTGGGTCAACGAGCTCGCGATGCGCCCCCACAACTCCGGCCACTGGACCATCGACGGCGCCGTGACAAGCCAGTTCGAGCAGCACCTGCGCGCCGTGCTCGACCTGCCCCTCGGCGACACCACCGCCCGGGCGCCGTGGACCGTGATGGCGAACGTGCTGGGCTCGACCCTCGACGCCCTCACCGACGCCCTGCCCGACGTGCTCGCGCACTACCCCGAGGCGCGGGTCAACCTGTACGGCAAGGGCATCCGCCCGGGCCGCAAGCTCGGTCACGTCAACGTGAGCGGCACCGACCTCGACGAGGTGCGCCGTCGTGCCCTCGGCGCGGCGGCGCTGCTGCGCGGCGAGGCCGGCCCGGCCGGCACCGCCACCGCCGGGGCCCCCACCACGACCGCCACCAGCAAGGAGCACGCATGAGCACGCCTGTCGTCGGGATCGTCATGGGCTCGGACTCGGACTGGCCGGTGATGGAGGCTGCCGCGGACGCGCTCGCCGAGCTCGGGGTCGAGTCCGAGGTCGACGTCGTCTCCGCGCACCGGATGCCGACGGAGATGATCGACTACGGCCGCACGGCCGCCGAGCGGGGCCTGCGGGTGATCGTCGCGGGGGCCGGCGGCGCCGCGCACCTGCCCGGCATGCTCGCCGCCGTCACGCCGCTGCCGGTGGTCGGCGTGCCGGTACCGCTGCGCCACCTCGACGGCATGGACTCGCTGCTGTCCATCGTGCAGATGCCCGCGGGCGTGCCCGTGGCGACCGTGTCCGTCGGCGGGGCCCGCAACGCGGGCCTGCTCGCCGCGCGCATCCTCGCCGCCGGGACCGGGCCCGAGGACCTCGCGCTGCGCGAGCGCATGGTCGCCTTCCAGGCCGAGCTCGGCGACGTCGCGCGCGCCAAGGGTGCCAAGCTGCGGGCCGCGCGCGAGGGCGCCCGCCGCACCGGCTTCTCCGCCTGACGCGAAGGGCTCAGCCCTCGACGCGCTCGCCCACCGTGTGCACCACGGTCACCTCGGGGTCCCACGGGACGAGCTCGTTGACCGCCGACTGGAGGGCCGCGACGTCGGGCACGTCGCCGGGGCCGCGGACCTCGACGACCACGTCCGTCGTGCCCTGCCACGTGACGTCCTCGACGTCGGCGCCGGGGGTGTCCGCGAGCCAGGCCTCCGCCGCGGCGCGGACCTGGCCGGCCCAGACGTCGGCGAGCACGGACTGGGCGGTGTTGGCGGCCATGGGCAGCGCCACCACGACGACGGCGAGCGCACCGACGAGGACGGCGCGGCGGGGCCGGCGTCGGCCACCGGCGTCCTGCCGGGCCTGCGCGGCGTCCGACGCGTAGCCCGCGCCGGTGAACACCACCGTGGACGCCACGACGAGCGCGACCACGTTGGAGCCGAACAGCAGAAGCGCGCCGGCCGCGAGGGCGGGCTCGCCCGCACCCAGGCAGACACCCACCACGCCGAGCGGCGGCACGAGGGAGATGGCGATCGCGATGCCCGGCAGGACGTCGCCGAGGTCGCGGCGCGCGAGGGCGATGGAGCCGGCGAACCCGGTGGCGAACGCGGCGACGAGGTCGCCGACGCCGGGCGAGGTACGCCCGGTGACCTGGGAGTTCGACACGACCTGCGACGTCTCCGGCAGCACCAGGGCGACCAGCCAGCCGATCGCGACGACGAGTGCCAGCCCGCCCAGCACGTAGAGGGCGGAGCGCCCGACCAGTCGTCCGCGCCCCGTGACGATCCCGAGGCCGAAGCCGAGGATGGGCGTCGACAGCGGCGCGATGATCATCGCCCCGATCACCGTGGCGGTGGAGTCGGTGACGACGCCGGACACCGCGATGATCCCGGACAGCACCAGCATCGCCCAGAAGGCGGAACGCTTGGCCCCGACCTCGCCGGAGGTGAGGTCGAGCCGGTCGGTGAGCTCGGCGAGGTCGCGGCGCTGCGCAGCTGGGACGACGGCCGAGAGGAATCGACCCCGCGGCGCGGCGGGGGCGGTGGCGAGGGCGTCGGCAGCGGACATCGGACCTCCGGGGGCGCGGTACCCGCCGTCCGGCCGGGCAGCCCGGGGCTCGGCGCTCCGCGGCGAGGAAAGTATGCCGTGCCCGCGTCGTCGAGGTGGCACGGCACGCGCCGAGGTAGTTCCGGTCCGGCCGAGGTAGTACACCTCGTGCCGAGGTAGGGGCCTGGGCCACTACCTCGGCACGGGTGGGACTACCTCGGCACGAGCTGCACTACCTCGGCGTCAGCCGGGCATGCCGCCGACGGTGCTGCCGGGCTCGAGCTCGCCGTCGCGCACGTCGGCCCAGAACTTGTCGGTCTTGTCGGCGTCGAGCAGCACGGTCGAGCCGACTCCGGTGCCGGGGTCGTAGCCCGGGTCCGCGATCGGCGGGGTGCCGGTGACGCCGTCCGGGCCGGTGGCGGCCTTGAAGGCCAGGCCCAGGCGGCCGAGGTCGACGATGCCGGAGCTCTCGTCCACGGTGAGCGCGTCGGTGCCGGCGTTGACGAGCTTCACCTGGTCGACCGGGTTGAGCAGCACGCTCGGCTTGACGACCTTGGCGGCGACGGCGGCGATGACCTGCTGCTGCCGCTCCGCCCGGCCGATGTCGCCCTTGGGGTCGGAGTACCGCATGCGCGAGAAGGCGAGCGCCGTCTCGCCGTCGGCCATGTGGCAGCCCTTCTCCCAGTGCAGGTCGCTCTTCTTGTCGTCGACGTCCTTCGGGTAGCACAGCTCGACGCCGCCGACCGCGTCGACGATCTCCTCGACGCTGCCGAACCCGACCTCCGCGTAGTGGTCGACGGTCAGGCCGGTCAGGCCCTCCACGGTCTCGACGAGGAGGGGAGCACCACCGTAGGAGTACGCGGCGTTGATCTTGTTCGCCTTGTGCCCCGGGATCTCGGTGTACGTGTCGCGGGGGATCGAGATCAGGGCGGCCGGCCCGCTCTTGGGCTTGTGCAGCACCATGATCGTGTCCGTCCGGGCGCCGCTCGTCCCGTCCTCGGGCACCGTGCCGGTACCGCGCTCGTCCGACCCGGCCAGGAGATAGGTGGTGCCGGGCGTCCCCGCGGCGTCCGACAGGGCCTCGATGTGCTGGATCTTGCCGTTGGCCCACACGATCAGGCCGATCGGCCAGGCGAGCAGCAGCACGAGCACGAGCACGGCGACCAGCCCCGCGACACGCCCCTTGCGCACGCGGAAGCCGCCACCACCCGCGGTCGCCGCCGCAGCGTCGCCCGGGCCGCCGGGACCGGCCGGCGGCGGCGTGCGCGGCGCGGCCTGGGTGCTGCGCGCCTGCGCGGGCATGACGCGGGTGCCCGACCCTTGCCGGGCCGCGGGCGGGCGGGACGCGGGCGCCGCCTGCGAGCCGCGCGGCGCGTACGACCGGGGCTTCGGCGC
>NZ_JBHUWC010000050.1:0-22797 GCF_042670225.1 Isoptericola sp. NPDC057191
GCGCGGGTCGGAGGCTTCTTCGCGCGGACGTATCCCTCCCGAAGTGGAGGGCGCCCTGGCGCCCGTGAACGCGACCGCCCGCACGACGTTCGTCCCCGCCGCGGGCTCGAGCGAGGACTACTGCACGTCCTCGTCCACCCAGTCGAAGGTCTTCGTCACGGCCTTCTTCCAGGACCGGTACATCCGCTCGCGCTCGTCGTCGGCCATCGACGGCGACCAGCGCTTGTCCTCCGCCCAGTTCGCGGTGACGTCCTCCTCGCCCTTCCAGAACCCGACGGCGATGCCGGCGGCGTAGGCGGCGCCGAGCGCCGTCGTCTCCGCGACCTTGGGCCGCACGACGTCGACGCCGAGCTGGTCCGCCTGGAACTGCATGAGCAGCTCGTTCTGGACCATGCCGCCGTCCACCTTGAGCTCGGTGAGGTCGACACCGGAGTCCAGCTTCATCGCGTCGACGACCTCGCGGGTCTGGAAGGCCACGGCCTCCAGCGCCGCGCGCGCGATGTGGTTGCGGTTGACGTACCGCGTGAGGCCGACGAGCGCGCCTCGGGCGTCGGGCCGCCAGTAGGGCGCGAACAGCCCGGAGAAGGCGGGCACGAAGTAGGCGCCGCCGTTGTCGTCGACCTTGCGGGCCAGCCACTCGACGTCGGGGGCGTCCTCGAACATGCCGAGGTTGTCCCGCAGCCACTGGATGAGCGAGCCGGTGACGGCGATGGAGCCCTCCAGCGCGTACACCTGGGGGGCGTCACCGATCTTGTAGCAGACGGTGGTGAGCAGGCCGTTCTTGCTCGGCACCTTCTCCGTGCCGGTGTTGAGCAGCATGAAGTTGCCGGTGCCGTAGGTGTTCTTCGCGGTGCCGGTCTCGAAGCAGGCCTGGCCGAAGGTGGCGGCCTGCTGGTCGCCGAGGATGCCGGCGATGGGGACGCCGGGGACCATGCCGCGGGGGCGGCCCTGGCCGTACACCTCGGAGGACGAGCGGATCTCGGGGAGCATCGACAGGGGGATGCCCATGTCGGCGGCGATGTCCTCGCGCCAGCTGAGGGTGTCGAGGTCCATCAGCATGGTCCGGGACGCGTTGGTCACGTCGGTGACGTGCACGCCGCCGTCGGGGCCGCCCGTCATGTTCCACAGCACCCAGGTGTCGGTGTTGCCGAACAGGAGGTCGCCGCGCTCGGCCGCCTCGCGCGCGCCGTCGACGTTGTCGAGGATCCACTTCACCTTGGGGCCGGAGAAGTAGGTCGCCAGCGGCAGGCCGACGATCCCCTTGTACTTGTCGGCGCCCTCGGAGCCGCCCAGCTCGTCGACGATCGCCTGGGTGCGCGTGTCCTGCCACACGATGGCGTTGTACACCGGCTTGCCGGTGTTCTTGTCCCACACGACGGCGGTCTCGCGCTGGTTGGTGATGCCGATGGCGGCGAGGTCGGTGTGGGCGAGGTTGCCGCGGGTCAGCGCGAGCCCGACGACCTCGCGCACGTTGCTCCAGATCTGCTCGGCGTTGTGCTCGACCCATCCCGCCCTGGGGAAGATCTGGTCGTGCTCGAGCTGGCCGGTGGAGACGATCCGGCCGGAGTGGTCGAAGACGATGGCACGCGAGCTCGTCGTGCCCTGGTCGATGGCGAGGACGTAGTCAGCCATGGGGGTTGCCCTTCACGTCGGTGTGGTGGAAGTGGTGCCGGCCGGGCCGGACGGGCCCGGCCGGCGGGTTCGGTCAGGAGTACGCGGCGCCGAGCAGGCCGGCGAGCACGCCACCCACGAGGGGGCCGGCGACGGGCACCCAGGCGTACGACCAGTCGCTGGAGCCCTTGCCCCGGATCGGCAGGAAGGCGTGCGCGATGCGGGGGCCGAGGTCACGTGCCGGGTTGATGGCGTACCCGGTGGGGCCACCGAGGGAGGCGCCGATGCCGACCACGATGAGCGCGACGGCGAGCGGCCCGAGGCCGGACGGCGTCTTGCCGGAGACCACGACGAAGAAGACCAGCACGAAGGTCGCGAGGACCTCGGTGACGAAGTTCCAGCCGTAGGAGCGGATCTCGGGACCGGTGGAGAACACGGCGAGCTTGATGGGGGCGGGCGCCTCCTCGTCGAAGTGCTTCTTGTACGCGATGAACGCGAGCACGGCGCCGATGATGGCGCCGATCATCTCGGCGCCGAAGTAGATGAACATGTTGCCCACGGTGGGCTCGATCGTGGCGGTGATGGCGCCGCCCGGACCCGTGACCGAGTAGAAGGGCAGGTCGGCGGTGAACAGCCCGATCGTGACCGCGGGGTTCAGGTGCGCGCCCGACTTGTAGGCGACGAACACGCCCGCGAACACCGCGAGGCCCCACCCGAAGTTGATGAGCAGCCAGCCGCCGTCGAAGCCTTTGTTCCGGGGCAGAATCACGTTGGCGACGACGCCCGCGCCGAGCAGGATCAGCGTCGCGGTCCCGAGGATCTCGGACCAGAACGCCTGCATGATCAATGAGTCCATCGTTGGCTCACTTTCTCTTGAGGGACCACGTTGTCCTCTCCGCCTGGGGAGAGACCCGCGACGGGCTGCGCCCTGCGGGGGCCCCCGGCCGGTCGCCCGGCCGGGGAGGGGGATCAGCCCCGCAGGGGCTGCATGGCGGCGACGTCGGGCGCCCGGAGGCGGACGGCCTCTGCGCTCGCGTCGTCGGGCTGGTGCTCCGCCTCGTCCTCGGCCTGGGCGCGGGCGGTGTAGGCGTCGATCTCGGCCTGTCGTGCGGCGGCGTCCCAGCCCAGGAGGGGTGCCGCGATGTCGGCGATCTCGGGGAGCGCCGCCAGCCCGCGGTCCGCGACCTCGTACACGAGCCGCGTGCGGTGCAGCAGCAGGTCCTCGAGGTGCAGCGCGCCCTCGTGGCTGACGCCGAAGTGGATCTCGGCGCGCAGGTAGGCGGGGGCGTGCTCCAGCGGTCGCGCCAGCGACGGGTCCTGCTCGCACAGGTCGACGAGCTGGCGCAGCGACGAGCCGTACCGGTGCAGCAGGTGGTCCACCATCGGCGGCTTCCACCCGTACCGCGCCGCCCAGGTCCGCGCCAGGCGCCGGGTGGCCTGCAGGCCGACGGCGCCGAGCAGCGGGATCTGGTGCGTGATCGACGGCAGGGCCGCCGCACGCTGCCCGATGGCGAAGTCCACGGCGTCCTTCGCCATCACGCGGTACGTCGTGAGCTTGCCGCCGGCGATGACCGTGAGGCCGGGCACCGGGCTGGCGACGGTGTGCTCGCGCGACACCTTGGCCGAGCTGGTGCCCTCCTTGGTGCCGGGCTGCAGCAGCGGGCGCAGGCCGGCGTACGTGCCGATGATGTCGTCGCGGGACAGCGGGTGGGCCAGCACCGCGTTGGCGTGGTCCAGCACGTAGTCGATGTCCTGCGCCGTGGCGATGGGGTGGGTGGGGTCCTGGTCCCAGGGGGTGTCGGTGGTGCCGACCACCCAGTACCGGGACCAGGGGATCACGAACAGCACGGACTTCTCGGTCTGCAGGATGAGCCCGACGGTGCCCTTGATGCGCTCGCGGGGGACGACGATGTGCACGCCCTTGGACGCGAGCACCCGCAGGCCGCCCTCGTCGCCGGCGAGGGACTCGGTGTCCTCCGTCCACACGCCGGTGGCGTTGATGACGTGCCGCGCGCGCACCGTGATCTCCTCGCCGCTCTCGAGGTCGACGAGGACGGCGCCGTTCACGGCGCCGGTCGCGCCCTTGGTGAGCTCCACGACCTGGGTCCGCGACGCCGCGTGCGCGCCGTAGCTCACGGCCGTGCGCACCAGCGTCGCGACGAGGCGGGCGTCGTCCACCGAGGCGTCCCAGTACTGCACGGCACCGATGGCGGCGTCGTGGGCGAGGTCGGGGAACTTGCTCGACATCTGCCGGCGGCTGAGGTGGCGGTGCAGCGGCATGGCGCGCCGGCCCGGGGCGAGGGAGGCGAGGGTGTCGTAGAGCGCGATGCCGGCGCCGACGTAGGCGCGCTCCCACACGCGGTGCTCGAGCGGGTAGAGGAACGGCACGGGCTTGACGAGGTGCGGTGCGATGTCCTTCAGCAGGAGGTCGCGCTCCGTGAGCGCCTCCTTGACGAGGTGGAAGTCGAGCATCTGCAGGTAGCGCAGCCCACCGTGCACCAGCTTGCTGCTGCGGCTCGACGTCCCGGAGGCCCAGTCCTGGGCCTCGACGATCGCCGTCGACAGTCCACGGGTGGCGGCGTCGAGGGCGATGCCGGCGCCGGTGACGCCGCCGCCGATGACGAGCACGTCGAGCTCGCCGCTCGGGGACTGCGAGTCCTTCAGTGCGGCGAGGGCTTGGGTGCGCGACTCGGCCGTGAGGCGGGTGGAGGTCATCGGGGTTCCTTCCGGTCGACGACGACGCTCCCAGGTCAGCACTGCCGGCACGTCCGCGCAAGCCGTGTGCACAAACGTGCAGCGTGCCATCCTGAGGGCATGGCGACCTACCGGGAACGCGACGTGGTCATGGCCGCGACCATGTACTACCTGCAGGACATGAAGATGGAGACGATCGCGCGACACCTGCGCACGTCGCGCTCCACCGTGTCGCGGCTCATCAAGCGGGCCCGCGAGACAGGGGTGGTCGAGATCACGCTCCGACCGGGGCCCTCCCGTGCGCCCGGCCTCAGCCAGGAGATCGCGGAGCGGCACGGCATCGACGCGTACGTCGTGCCCGTCTCCGACTCGGCCGACGACGACGACCGCCTGCAGCAGGTCTCCATCACCACCGCGCGGCTGCTGGCCCGCTGGTTCGACTCCGACATGGTGCTCGGCGTGGCCTGGGGCACGACGCTCGCCGCCATCACCGAGCACCTGCCCCACAAGCCCACCCGGGGCGCCGCCATCGTCCAGCTCAACGGCGCCGCCAACACCCGGACCTCGGGGATGACCTACGCCGGGGACCTCATCGCCGGCTTCGGCACCGCCTTCGACGCGTCCGTGCACTACTTCCCCGTGCCGGCGTTCTTCGACTTCGCCGAGACCAAGGCGGCGATGTGGCGCGAGCGCTCGGTGCGCCGCGTGCTCGAGCTCCAGGGCCGCGCCGACATCGCGCTGTTCTCCGTGGGCGCCCTCACGGGCGGGGTGCCCTCGCACGTGTACTCCGCCGGCTACCTCGACCCGGACGACGTCGCCGTCCTGGACGGCGAGGGCGTCGTCGGCGACGTGTGCACCGTCTTCGTTCGCTCCGACGGCACGTACCGCGACATCCCTCTCAACGCCCGCGCCACCGGCCCCACCCCGGCGGAGCTGCGTCGCATCCCGCGGCGCCTGTGCGCCGTCGCCGGGGACAACAAGGTGGTGCCGCTGCGGGCGGCGCTCGCCGCCGGCGTGGTCACCGACCTGGTCATCGACGAGACGACGGCCGTCGCGCTCGTGGAGGAGTCGTGAACGTCCGTGCACCGGGACGCCCGCGCCGCGCGGGGGTCGCGACCGTAGAGTGACGCCGTGCCCCAGGACCACGGCGCGTCGTACGCCGTCCGCCCCGCGCTGCCGGCCGACATGCGGGCCGTGCGGCGGCTGGTGGAGCCGTACGCGGAGCAGCGCATCCTGCTCGCCAAGGAGATGGTCGGGTACTACGAGGCCGTGCAGGAGTTCCTCGTGGCCGCGGACCCGGACGGCGGCGTCGTCGGCTGCGGCGCGCTGCACGTCATGTGGGACGACCTGGCCGAGGTGCGCACGCTCGCGGCCGACCCGGCGTGGCGTGGGCGCGGGGTGGGGCACGCCATCGTCGAGGGGCTCGTCGGCCGCGCGCGGGAGATGGGGCTGCGGCGCGTCTTCTGCCTCACGTTCGAGGTGGGCTTCTTCCGGACGCACGGCTTCCGCGAGATCGACGGCACCCCCGTGACGACCGACGTCTACGCCGAGCTGCTGCGCTCGCACGACGACGGTGTGGCCGAGTTCCTCGACCTCGCGCGGGTCAAGCCCAACACCCTCGGCAACACGCGGATGCTGCTCGAGCTCTGACCCTCGGACCCGGGTCGCTCAGGCGGGCAGGTGGTACCGGCCGGCGTCGTCCTGCTCGATCAGGCCGTCCTCGACCAGCCCGGCGAGGCAGCGGTCCACCTGGGCCTGGTCGGGGCCCGAGTCGGCGAGCAGCACGCGCGGCAGCGGGTCGGTGGCGGTCCGCAGGGCGGCCATGACCCGGCCTCGCACCTGCCGGTCGGTGCCGTGCCACGCCTGGGTGCGGCGACGGTGCGCGTAGGCGTCGGGCGGGTGGCCAGCGGCACGCCACGCGCACAGGTCGGCCACCGGGCAGGCGCCGCACCGCGGCGCCCGGGCGGTGCACACGACGGCGCCCAGCTCCATCGACGCGGCGGCCCAGCGGGCGGCGGTCGCGTCGTCGTCGGGCACGACGGCGGTGGCCAGCTCCCGCTCCGCCGCGGTGGGGGAGGGCGCCCCGAGGGCGGTGCCGCCGCGGGTGCGGGCCAGCACGCGCCGCACGTTGGTGTCGACGACGACGGAGCGCCGGCCGAACGCGAACGCCCGCACGGCGGCCGCCGTGTACTCGCCGATGCCGGGCAGGGCGCGCAACGCCTCCTCGTCGTCCGGCACCGCGCCGTCGTGCCGCTCGACGATCGCGCGGGCGCAGTCCGCGAGCCGCAGCGCGCGGCGCGGGTACCCGAGCCTGTCCCAGGCGCGCAGCACGTCGGCGGTGGGGGCTGCGGCGAGGTCGGCCGGCGTCGGCCACCGCTCGAGCCACGCCCGCCACACGGGCTCGACCCGCACGACCGGTGTCTGCTGCAGCATCACCTCGCTGACGAGCACGCCCCAGGCCGTGCGGTCCGGGCGCCGCCACGGGAGGTCGCGGGCGACGTCGTCGAACCACGCGACCGTGCGGGCGACCAGTGCGTCCGTGGACGCGGGGGCCGGTGTCGTCGGGGCGGCTGCGAGCGGTGGCACGGTGGCATTCTCGCTCAGGAGCTGTCAGAACCACGCCCGGGTATGGCACGACCTGGTTCTGACAGCGCGGAGCCCGTGACAGCTGTCAGAGCCAGGTCAGGCTCCAGCGCGACGTGACTCTGACAACTCCGGGGTGGCGGCGGCGCGGCTCCGCGGACGGTGAACCCGCACGTCGTACGGTGGCGCCGCGGTGCGGTTCGAGACGGAGGAGTGGCCCGTGGTACGTGCGGACGACGGGCGTCGAGGTGCAGGCACCTCGCGCGGCGACGGCGCGCGCTCCGGCGGAGGGCGGACGGGCGGCTCCGGGTCCTCGGGGCGCTCGGGCGCCACGCCTCGCCGGTCGGGAGACACGCCTCGGGGCACGACGTCGAGCAAGCGGGCCACGTCCGGGCCGTCGCGGTCGACGACGGCGCGCGGCTCCGCGGCAGGCTCGGGCAAGGGGACCTCGAAGGCAGCCCCGAGGTCGACGTCGAAGCCGGCGCCCAAGCCGACGACGAAGCCGACGACGAAGGCGTCCCCGTCGTCGACGCGGAAGGCGGCACCGAGAGCGACGTCGAGCGGGGCACGCGGCTCGAGCGCCCGTCCGACGAAGGGCGCGGCCGCGAAAGCCACGACCGGACGGTCCGCCGGCACGCGGTCGTCGGCCGGCAGGTCGTCCACCGGCTCCTCCGGCCGCTCGTCCACCACCCGCACGTCCACCCGGTCGACGTCGCAGGCGTCGGGCGCTCGCCGCGGCGACCGCCGCGTGGTCACCGCGTCGCAGCTGGTCGCGCCAGGTGCGTCGCGGGGCGGTGCGCGTACGGCCTCGGCCCGCCGCACGCCGTCGCGCCCGTCACGGGGGGCACGGTCGGCACCGCCCCGTCGCCCCCGCCGCTCGACCGTGGTGACGCTGCTGGTGGTGGTGCTGCTCTGCGCAGCGGGCGTGGTCGGCGGCTACGGCCTCGGGCGGGCGGTCGACGGTGTGCAGGGGATGCTCGCGGGGCCGGAGAGCCTGCCGGCGGACAAGATCGCCGCGCCCGCGCCGCTCGACGCCGGAGGCCCCGCCACGACGTGCCGGCCCGAGGACGTGGAGCTGCGTCTGTCGCCCAGCGCGACGACGGTGACCGCCGGGTCGCCGATGTCGTTCATGGTGCGGGTGACGAACGTGGGCCGGGTGCCGTGCCTCCTCGACGGCTCCGCCGCCAGCCGTGCGGTGACGATCACCGACCCGACCGGCAAGGAGCGGGTCTGGTCGTCGTCGGACTGCTCGGAGGGGTCGCGGATGCTGCTGCTCGGCCCGGAGGACGTGAACGTCGGCGAGGTGCACTGGAGCTCGCGCGTGTCCGGGAAGGGCTGCAAGAACCAGCCGACCGTCGCGGCCGGGACCTACGAGGCGACGGCGTCCCTCGCGGACGTCCCCGGCGCGACGAGCGACCCGGTCGTCTTCACCGTCGCGGAGAAGGCGAAGTCCCCCGTCGCCCCGGACGAGAAGGCCACCGGGGGCGTCACCGACGGCGCGACGTCCGGCGGCGACGGGGAAGATGACGCCGCGACCGCGGGGGACGCCCAGCGCGAGTCCGAGGACGCCACCCCGGACGACACCACGAGCACGACGACCGACGACGCCGGCAGCGGGAAGAAGACCGGCGCGGAGCGCGCCGCCGACCGCAAGGCCGCCGCGGACGAGAAGGCCTCCGAGCGGGCCTGACGGGTCGCGTTCGGCTCGTTCGGCGCGGCCGGCTCAGCGGTCAGCGCCGACGTGCGGGACCGGTGCGTACCGGGGTCAGACGTAGCGTTCGAGGATGCTGGACTCGGCGAGGCGCGACAGGCCCTCGCGCACCGCCCGCGCGCGCTGCTCGCCGACGCCGTCCACGGCCATGAGGTCGTCGACGCTCGCGGCGAGGAGCTTCTGCAGCCCGCCGAAGTGGCCGACCAGGCGCTCGATGATGGCGGCGGGCAGACGCGGCACTTTGGACAGGAGCCGGTAACCGTGCGGCGCGACGGCCGCGTCGAGCGCGACGCCGCCGCCGGGCAGCTCCAGCACCCGGCCGATGTGGCCGAGGTCGAGGAGCTGTGCAGAGTCGAGGGCGGCGAGGTCGGCCTGCACACCGGCGAGGGAGCGCCCGCTGCGCTCCAGCTCGACGTAGTCGCGGACCACGAAGTCGCGGTCCGCGCCGATGCCGCCGATGAGCTCGTCGAGCTGTAGCGCGAGGAGGCGGCCGTCGGCGCCGAGCTCGACGACGTACCCGTCGATCTCCTCCGAGATGCGGCGCACCATCTCCAGGCGCTGGACGACGGAGCACACGTCGCGCACGGTGACGAGGTCCTCGATCTCCAGCGCGGACAGGGTGCCGGACACCTCGTCGAGGCGGGAGCGGTACCGCTCCAGGGTGGCGAGCGCCTGGTTGGCGCGGCCCAGGATGGTGTCCGGGTCCTCGAGGACGTGCCGGTGCGACCCGACGTAGATGGCGATGATCCGCATGGACTGGCTCACGGAGATCACCGGAAGGCCGGACTGCTTGGCGACGCGCTCCGCGGTGCGGTGGCGGGTGCCGGACTCGCTGGTCTCGATGGACGGGTCGGGCAGCAGCTGCACGGCGGCGCGCCGGATCCGGGTGGCGTCGTGGTCGAGTACGCACGCACCGTCCATCTTGGACAGCTCGCGCAGGCGCGTGGCCGAGAACTGGACGTCCAGCTCGAAGCCGCCGGAGCACATCTGCTCCACCGTCTTGTCGAGGCCGAGGACGATGAGCGCGCCGGTGCGGCCGCGCAGGATGCGCTCCAGCCCGTCGCGCAGCTCGGTGCCGGGCGCGACCGCGGCAAGCGTCTCCCGGAGCAGGGCGTCGGAGTGCACGGAAGAGGGAGCCACGGGGGAATCCTACGACGTGGGGGCGCGCTCGCCCCGGCGATCCGCTGATCGGACGCCGACCCCGGCGAGCTCGACGGCCTCGGCGAGGTGCCGGGCCTCCAGCAGCTGCATCCCGGCGGGTGCCTTGACCGCCGCGCCCGCCGGGACCACGGCCCGGACGAAGCCCAGCCGGGCCGCCTCCCCGACCCGACGGTCCAGCCCGGTGACGGGACGGATGTCGCCCGCGAGGCCCACCTCGCCCAGGGCGACGGTGCCCGTGGGCAGCGGCTCTCCGGTGCGGGCGGAGACGATGGCGAGTGCCGTGGCGAGGTCGGCGGCGGGCTCGGTGACGCGCGCGCCGCCGATCGTGGAGACGTACACGTCCTGGTCGGCGAGCCGGAGGCCGGCGTGCCGGTGCAGGACGGCGAGGATCATCGCCAGCCGGGAGGACTCGACGCCGCTCGTCGTGCGGCGGGGGTTCGCCAGCGGTGACGGGGCGACGAGCGACTGCAGCTCCAGGGCGAGCGGTCGACGGCCCTCGAGCGTCACCGTGACGCACGTTCCGGGCACGCCCGCACCGAGGTGGGAGAGGAACAGCCCGCTCGGGTCGCTGAGCCCGACGATGCCCGACTCGGACAGCTCGAAGCAGCCGACCTCGTCCGTGGGCCCGTACCGGTTCTTCACGGCACGGACCATGCGCAGCCGCGAGTGCCGGTCGCCCTCGAACTGGCACACCACGTCCACCAGGTGCTCCAGCGTGCGCGGCCCGGCGACCGTGCCGTCCTTGGTGACGTGCCCGACCAGCAGCACGGGCACCTGCCGCTCCTTGGCCACCGCGATGAGCGCCGCCGCGACCTCGCGCACCTGGCTGACGCCGCCCGGGGCGCCGTCCACCTCGGCCGAGGCGATCGTCTGCACGGAGTCCACCACCAGCAGCTCCGGCTCGTTGGCCTCGATGTGACCGAGCACGGTGCCGAGGTCGGTCTCGGCGGCCAGCAGGAGGCTCGGCGCCAGCGCACCCACGCGCTCGGCGCGCAGCCGGACCTGCCCGGCGGACTCCTCGCCCGTCACGTACAGCACGGTGCGCGCGCCGTGGCCGTCGGCGCCACGCGCGTACGTGGCTGCGACGTCGAGCAGCAGCGTCGACTTGCCGACGCCCGGCTCGCCCGCCAGCAGCACGACGGCGCCGGGCACGAGGCCGCCGCCGAGCACGCGGTCCAGCTCGTCGACCCGCGTGGGCTCGGCCCGCGCGGCGGCGACGTCGATGTCCGCGATCGACCGCGCCGGCGTCCGGCCCGGGCTCACCGCGACCGTGCGCGGACCCGTCGACGCCGGACCCTCGTCCGTGACCGTGCCCCACTCCTGGCACTCCCCGCACCGGCCCACCCACTTCGAGGTGGTCCACCCGCACTCCGTGCAGCGGTAGCCGGGGCGCGACTGCTTGGCGCGGGTGCGGGACGAGGTCGTGGTGCTCACGTCGACAGACGCTAGAGGCCGGCACCGACACACCGGTCCTCACGGCCGGGGCGCGCGGTGCGCGCGATGATGGCCCCGTGGTCCCCGTGAACCCCGACGTCTCCCGGTTCCTGCACGACGGGCGCCTGCTGGCGATGCCGCGCCGGTGGGAGCACCGCAAGGCCGTGGCGCGCTGGCTCGGGCACGCCACGCTGCCCGTCCTGCTCGAGACCGTGGGCGAGCGGGAGCTCACCGACCGGCTGGCGGCGCTCGCCGCCGACCCGGTCGGAGCACGCCGCGCGCTCGTCGACCTCGGCATCGTGCACCGCACCCGCGACGGCGCCGAGTACTGGCGCACCGAGCTCACGGAGTACGACCCGCTCGCGGAGCACGACGGCGACACCGACCCGGCCGGGACCGACCACCGGACCTTCCACCTCGACGGCGCCCGCGTGGACTCGGTCGCCGCGTTCTACGACGAGCTGGACCGCGTGCTCATGGCCGACGAGGACTGGACCCTCGGGCCGAGCCTCGACGCCCTGGCCGACCTGCTGCACGGCGGGTTCGGCGCCGCACGCGGCGCGGACCGGGTCACCGTCGTCTGGCACGACTTCGATCGCTCCCGCGAGGCGTTGGGCTTCGCCGCGACCCGCGCGTACTACCGCGAGCGGGCAGCCGACCCGCGGGCCGACACCGCGCTCTTCCGCAGCCGTCTCGACGATCTCGAGGCCGGGCGCGGCAAGACCTACGCCGAGCTGGTCCTGGAGGTCTTCGCCGACCACCCGGAGATCGAGCTCGTGCTGCGCTGACGCGGGTCGCGTCGACACGCGGCCCCGAGGGGATCGATCGGTGGCGGCGCGCCCTAGGCTGCGTCGTGCACCGACGTCGACCCCGCAGGAGGACATCGTGAGCCAGGCTCGTACGGGCGGCAAGGTTCGCCCGTCGCCGGAGGTGTTCCGCCGTCGCCGCATCGTGGTGGCGTCGGCCGCGGCCGCGCTGGTGCTGCTGGTGGTGCTGCTGACGGCGTTCGTGTGGCCCGGGTTCGCCCGGGACGAGCCGGAGCCGCAGGCCACGGTGACGGCGCCGGTCCCCACGCCGACGATCGCGCCGAGCGGCCGGCCGGAGTCGCAGACGGCGTTCGTCAAGGCGCAGCCGGACTCGGTGCTGGCGCTCGCGCTGCGCGCCGTCACGGAGGACAAGACCTGGGAGAAGGACGCGGACGCCGTCGAGGCGTGGGAGCTCGCCTACGCGGACGGCGACGGCGACGACGCGGCGACCGTGCAGGTGCACGCCGGGCAGTGGGAGGACGACGACACCGCGACGAGCGCGTACGACGCACTGGTCAAGGCGGCCGGCGACCCGACCGGCAAGGGCGACGTCACGGTCGACGGCGCGAAGGTCGGCGCCTACGTCGTGACCCCGGGCACCACGGCGGACACCGCCGTCGTCACCTGGCGCAACGGCACCGCGGTGCTGCAGGCCACAGGCCCCGCGGACCTGGTCGAGGACTTCTACTCCGCTTACCCGCTGTAGCTCGGGCCGGCCGACGGCGACGTACCGTGGTGCTCGTGAGCGAGCAGATCGACGAGCAGGCGGGCGCCCGGGTGAGCGGCGTGAAGATGGCTTTCCTCGGGACGGGCAACATGGGCGAGGCGGTGCTGGCGGGCGCGCTGTCCGCCGGGGTGGCCCCCGAGGACGTGGTGGCCACGTCCCGGCGCGCGGAACGGGGCGAGCACCTCACCGAGCGGTTCGGGGTGCGCGCGACGACGGACAACGTGGCGGCCGTGGAGGGCGCGCACGTCGTCGTCATCGGCGTGAAGCCGAAGGACGTCGGAGCGATGCTCGACCGCGTGGCCGACGCGCTGGAGCCCGGCGCCGTCGTCGTGAGCGTCGCCGCCGGGCTGCCGTTGTCGTTCTTCGAGCAGCGGCTGCCCGCCGGCACGCCCGTCGTGCGCGCCATGCCGAACACCCCCGCGCTGGTGGGTGCGGGCGTGACGGCCGTCGTCGGTGGCAGCGCCGCCCGGGAGGACGACGTCGCGCTGGTGGAGCAGGTCCTGTCCGGCTCGGGCCACGTCTTCCGCGTGGCGGAGAAGGACATCGACGCGTTCGGCGCGCTCGCCGGCTCCGGACCGGCGTACGTCTTCTACGTCGTCGACGCGATGGCGGAGGCCGGCGTTCTCCTCGGCCTCACCCGCGACGTCGCCCGCCGCCTCGCCGTCGAGACCGTGCTCGGCTCGGCAAAGCTGCTCGACGAGACGGGGGAGCACCCGGTGCTGCTGCGCGAGAAGGTCTCCTCCCCGGGCGGCACCACGGTCGCCGCCCTGCGCAAGCTGGACGACCGCGGCGTGCGGTCCGCGTTCCTCGACGCGCTCGAGGCGGCGCGCGACCGGTCGCGGGAGCTCGCCGCCGAGCACGGCTGACGGTCCGGACCATGGGCGGCGGTCGAGGATGACGGGTGGTCAGGTGGGCGAGGCGCGCCGCGGGCGCCGGCCGGCCGGTTCCGGCACCCGGGAGCCCGTCCTGGTGGCCGCGCGCGAGGAGTTCCTGGAGCGTGGCTACGAGGCCGCGTCGGTGCGCTCGGTCGCGCGCCGTGCCGGCGTCGACCCCGGCACGGTGCGGCACTGGTTCAGGGACAAGACGCACCTGTTCACCGCGTCCCTGGGCCTGGCGGACATCGACCCGGCGGCCATCGTCCGGGAGGTGGCAGACGGTGGCCCGGTCGAGACGCTGGGGGTGCGCCTGGTGCGGGCCGTCGTGGAGGTGTGGGACACCGACTACGGCGAGACGGTGCGCCTCGTGATCCCCGCCGTGATGGCCGACCCCGGTCTGCGGGCGCTGCTGCCGCAGTTCCTCGGCGCCGAGGTGCTCGGCCCGATCGTGCAGCGGCTCGACGTCGCGGACGCCCGGCTGCGCACGGGGCTGGTCGCCTCGCAGATGGCGGGCATCCTCATGACGCGCTACCTCGTGCCGATCGAACCGTTGGCGAGCCTGCCTCCGCAGCGGGTGGCGGCGCTCGCGGGCCCGACCGTGCAGCGCTACCTGACCGGCGAGCTGCTGCCCGCGGGATGACCGTTGCGCCGACGGCCGGCGAGGAGCAGAATTCTCCACATGGGGAATAAAGGGGCGGTCAGGGTGCGGGGCCTGCGGGTCGAGCGCGGTGGTCGGCCGATCATCGACGGCCTGGACGTCACCGTGCCCGCCGGTCAGGTGGTCGGGCTGCTCGGCCCGTCCGGCTCCGGCAAGACGACGCTGCTGCGCGCCGTCGTCGGCGTCCAGGCCCGGGTGACCGGCGACGTCACGGTGCTGGGCGAGCCCGCCGGGTCGCCGGCGCTGCGCCGCCGCGTCGGCTACGTGACACAGGCGGCCTCCGTGTACACCGACCTGACGGTGCTGCAGAACCTGCGGTACTTCGCGCGTCTGGCCGGCCTGCCCGCCGCCGGCGCGGAGGAGGCCGTGCGCCGCGCCGTCGCCGCCGTCGACCTGGGCGGCCACGAGAAGCAGCGCGTCGCGACGCTCTCCGGCGGCGAGCGGTCCCGCGTCTCCCTGGCCGCCGCCCTCGTCGGCGATCCCGAGCTCCTGGTGCTCGACGAACCCACCGTCGGCCTCGACCCCGTGCTGCGCCGCGACCTGTGGGCCATGTTCCGCCGGCTCGCGGGCGAGGGGCGCGCGCTGCTGGTCTCGAGCCACGTGATGGACGAGGCCACCCAGTGCGACCGGCTCCTGCTGCTGCGCGAGGGCGCCCTCGTCGCCGACCTCACGCCCGCCGAGCTGCTGGCCCGCACGGGCGCGCCCGACGCCGAGCGCGCGTTCCTCGCCCTGATCGACCAGCAGGCCACGCCGACGAGCGGGGAGACAGCCCGATGACGCTCACCCTCACCACCGCGAGCCGCGTGCTGGCCCAGCTCCGGTTCGACCGTCGGACCGTCGCCCTCATCCTCCTGCTGCCGTGCCTGCTGCTCGGCCTCATCGCGTGGATGTTCGACGGCACGCCGGTGCTCGACCAGTTCGGGCCGATGCTCGTCGGGCTGTTCCCGCTGATCGTGATGTTCCTCGTGACGAGCGTCGCCACGCTGCGCGAGCGGCAGTCCGGCACCCTGGAGCGGCTGATGACCACGCCGCTGCGCAAGGGTGACTTCGTGGCGGGCTACGCGCTCGCGTTCGCCGCCCTCGCGCTGCTCCAGTCGCTGGTGGTCGTGGGCTTCGCGCTCGCCGTCGGGATGGACGTGCTCGGCCCGCTGTGGCTGGTGGTCGCCGTGGCGATGCTCGACGCCGTCCTGGGCTGCTGCCTGGGCCTCGCCGCGTCCGCGCTCGCCCGCAGCGAGTTCCAGGCCGTCCAGATGATGCCCGCGGTGATCTTCCCCCAGCTCATCACCTGTGGCCTGCTCATGCCGCGCGACCAGATGCCCGAGGTGCTCGAGTGGCTGTCGCGCGTCTTCCCCCTCACCTACGCCGTGGACGCGATGCAGACGCTCGCGGCGGGCGGCGCGTGGGCCGACGTGCGCGGCGCGGTCGGAGCCATCGCCCTGTTCATCGTCGGCGCCGTCGGGCTGGGCGTGGCGACCCTGCGCCGCCGGACCGCCTGACCCGGGGAAGGCACGATGCCGGGCCGGGCCAGGCGGGGCGGGCCGGGTCAGCGCGAGCGGGTGGGCACGAGTCCCAGCGCGTCGGCGACGTCACCCCACCCGACGTAGGAGAACCCGGTGGCGTCCCCGCGACCGTCCTCGACGTCGGCGCCCGTCTCGGGCTCGTCGTGGGTGACGAGGAGGCCTTCGCGGTACGGGCCGACGGGACGGTCGGTCACCGCGAGCCCGTCGGAGCCGTTCACGTCGTCGACGCCGCCCACGCCCGCCACGCGGAAGGTGCCGAGCGGCGCGTTCCGGCCGGTCGTCGCGTACACGCTGTAGGTGTCGTCACCCTGGCTGGACACGATGACGTACCCCGTCCGCCCCGGCCCGTGATAGACGTCCACGCCCTCCGCGTCGGCGACGAGACGCGTGCCTCCGTACGGGTGCGCCGCGGCGTCCGCGGGGTCCACGGGCTCGCACTCCTCGCTCGCGGCGTCCCAGGCGTCCTCGACGCCGAAGTCGGTGACCTTGTCCACGAGCCGCGACTTGCCCGACCCGAGGGGGAGCGGGATCCGCCACAGGCCCACGTCCTCCTGGGCGGCGTAGAGCGTGCCGGTGCGCTGGTCGACGCCCAGGCCCTCGAGTTGCGGCCCGACACCCGGCTCCTCGCAGGGCGTCCACGTGCCGCCGCCGGGCAGGTCGAAGGTCGTGGGTAGCTCGACCTGCGCGACGTCGTCGTACCCGAGGGTCCCGTCGCCGCGCGCCGCGATCCGTGCGGTGGCGACCGCCGTCGTGCCCTCCTGCGTCACGACCGCGTACGCCTCGCCCGCGCGCGGCTGCCACACCGCCAGCCCGTACGCGGTGTGCTCGGTGTCGACGCCCGCGCGGTCCGGCTGGAACAGGAACGGCTGCCCCGCGGCCGTGATCTCCGAGAGCGGTGCCGCGGCGTCGGCCCCGGCCGGGTCGATCGCGAAGAAGCGCAGCTGGTCGTTGTAGCGGTCCGAGACCACGGCGACGTCCACGGTCCTGCCGCCCACGCGCAGCCCGTACGCGACGTCGACGTTGTTGTAGCGTCCCGGGACGCCGTCGGCGCGGGGCGCGGGCGCCGCGGCGAGCGCCTGGAGCTCGCGGCCGTCGGTGTCGTACACCCGCAGGCCGCCCTCCTTGGCGGTCGCCAGCACGAGCGACGCGCCGTCGTCGTCCGGGTGGACCCAGATCGCCGGGTCGTCGCCGGAGGCGTTGCCGCCCTCCTCGTCGTCGTACAGGACGGGGGTCTCGACGTCGGTCGTGACGGTCGCGACGCGGTCGCGGTGCGGGTGGTGGTCGCCGTGGCCCCAGGCCGACGAGGCGGGCACGACGGCGAGGGCGGGCAGCAGGAGCAGCGCCGGCAGGACGGGTCGGGGTGATCGCATGGCTCGTGACCCTGCCGTGCGGCGTTGGCCTGCCGGTGTCGCGGGGATGAACGGTCGCGGAACGCGCCGCGCCGGCCGGTCGCCGGACGGTCAGGGGCGCGCGGAGAACCGCTCCAGCAGGTCGGCGTGGCCGGAGCAGACCAGGAGGTCGTTCGCGCTCACCCGGGTCTCGGGCGTCGCGTAGATGAACTCGACCCCGGGCGACTTCACGCCGATGACGGTCACGCCGTACCGCTTGCGGATGTCCGACTGCGCGAGCGTGAAGCCCTGCATCTCCTTCGGCGGACGCATCTTGACGATGGTGAACCCGTCCTCGACCTCGATGTAGTCGAGCATCTTGCCGCTCACGAGGTGCGCGACGCGCGAGCCGGCGTCCGCCTCCGGGTAGACGACGTGGTGCGCGCCGATGCGGGTGAGGATGCGGCCGTGCTCCGCCGAGATCGCCTTGGCCCAGATCTGCGGGGTGCCGAGGTCCACGAGGTTCGCCGTGATGAGCACCGACGCCTCGAGCTCGGTGCCGACGCCCACGACGGCGACGCCGAAGTCCTTCGCGCCGAGCTGGACGAGGGCCTCCGACTCCGACGCGTCCGCCTCCACCAGGGGCAGGCGGCCCGACCACTGCGCCACGAGCTTCGGGTCCCGCTCGACGGCGAGCACGTCCTGGCCGAGGCGGTCCAGCGTCGTCGCGAGCGAGGAGCCGAAGCGGCCGAGGCCGATCACGAGCACGCCGGCGTCGCGCACGGGAGCCTTCTTGTCGGGCACGGTTCTCCTCTTTCCGGGTACGGGTCACCCGATGATCGGGCGTTCCTCGGGGAAGCGTACGATGCGGCGCCGGTCGCGCAGCGCGAGGGCGCCCATCAGCGAGACCACCCCGACCCGCCCCACGAACATCAGGCCGCTGAGCCAGTACTTGGCCGGGTCCGGCAGGTCGGGCGTGATGCCGGTGGACAGGCCGACCGTGGCGAACGCGGAGATCACCTCGTAGAGCACCTCGGACAGGCTGAACGACGTCATGCGCAGCAGCGCCAGGCACGACACGAGCACGGCGGTGGCGCCCATGAACATCACGGCGATCGCGAGGCGGATCGTGTCGCGGGGGATGCGTCGTCCGAACGCGTCGGTGTCCTTGTCGCCGCGCGCCTCGGAGAGAATGGCGAGCAGCATGACGGCGAGCGTCGTGACCTTGATGCCGCCGGCCGTCGACGCCGACCCGCCGCCGACGAACATCAGGGCGTCGGTGACGAGCCAGGTCTCCGGGTACATCTCGTGCACGTTCACGCTGCTGAAGCCCCCGGAGCGGGGCATCACCGAGGCGAAGACCGACGACAGGACGCGGGTGACGCCGTCCTGGCCACCGAAGGTCGCCGGGTTGGACCACTCCAGCAGCCCGATGACGAGCGCCCCGCCCACCAGCAGCGCCAGGCTCGTGGTGACGGTCAGCTTGGTGTGCAGCGACAGCGAGCGGATCCAGTGCTGGCGGCGCCGGCGGTGCGTCATGATGTTGAGGATCACGGGGAACCCCAGCGACCCGATGAAGACGCCGAGCGCGATGGGCAGGAGCACCAGCCAGTCGGACGCGAAGGGCATCAGCCCGTGCTCCGTGGGGACGAAGCCGGCGTTGTTGAACGAGGAGACGCCGTAGAAGACGGCGTGCCACGCCGCCTGCCCGGCGGGGTCGCCGAGGGCGAGGAACCGCGGGAAGAGCAGGATCGCGATGGCCGCCTCGATGGTGGTGGCCGTGATGATGATGGTGCGCAGCAGGGCACCCACCTCGCCGAGCCGCTCGGTCTTCGTCTCGGACGCCGTGAGCAGCTTCTGGGTGAGCCCGAGCCGGCGGGAGACGGCCAGGCCGACCAGCGACGCGAGCGTCATCACGCCGAGGCCGCCGATCTTGATCCCGAGCAGGATGACGACGTGCCCGTAGCCCGACCAGTGGCTCGCGGTGTCGACGACGACGAGGCCCGTGACGCACACGGCCGACGTCGCGGTGAAGAGGGCGTCGACGAACGCCACGCCACGGCCCGAGGCCGTCGCCCACGGGGGCAGGAGCAGCAGCGTGAAGAGGGTGATGACGGCCGCGAAGACCGTCATGGCCAGCCGTGCGGGGTACTCCCGGGCCGCCCGGTCCACCCAGCCGCGCAGCGCGAGCCCACGACCGCCCCACGTCCCCGGCACCGTGCCCCCTCTCGCCCCTCAGTCGCTGGGCACAGCCTGCCACGGCGTCGGCTACCGTGACGGGATGCGCGTCGCCCGGCTGCTGTGGAGTCCTGAGCTCCTGCGCTACGACTTCGGCCCCGGGCACCCGATGGCGCCCGCCCGGCTCGACCTGACGATGCGGCTCGTGGCCGAGCTCGGCCTCCTGGACGCGCCCACGCTCGAGGTGGCCGACGTCGAGCCGGCCCCCGACGCGGTCATCGAGTCCGTGCACGACGCCGCGTACGTCGCGGCCGTGCGGCGCGCGGCCGAGACCGGGGAGCCCGACCTCGCGCGCGGGCTCGGCACGGAGGACGACCCGGTGTTCCCGACGATGCACGAGGCGGGGGCGCGCCTCGTGGCGGCGTCGGTCGACGCGGCGGAGTCCGTGTGGTCCGGGCACGTGGTCCACGGCGTGAACATCGCGGGCGGCATGCACCACGCGCGGCGCGGGGCGGCGTCGGGCTTCTGCATCTACAACGACGCGGCGGCAGCCGTGCAGCGCCTGCTCGACGGCGGGGCGGAGCGCGTCGCGTACGTCGACCTGGACGCGCACCACGGCGACGGCGTCGAGGCGATCTTCTGGGACGACCCGCGCGTGCTCACCGTCTCCGTGCACCAGGACGGGCACACCCTGTTCCCGGGCACGGGGAACGCCGCCGACACGGGCGGCACTGCGGCGCAGGGCACCGCGGTCAACGTCGGGCTGCCGCCCCGCACGGACGGCGCGCACTGGCTGCGGGCGGTGGACGCCGTCGTGCCGGCCGTGGTGCGCGAGTTCCGGCCCCAGGTGATCGTGTCGCAGCACGGGTGCGACGCGCACGGCAACGACCCGCTCACCGACCTGAACGTGGGCGTGGCGGCCCAGCGCACCGCGGCGCGCTGGGTGCACGACCTCGCGCACGAGCTCGCCGACGGCCGGTGGGTGGCGCTCGGCGGCGGCGGGTACGCCGTGGTCGACGTCGTGCCCCTGGTGTGGGCGGGCCTCGTCGCGGAGGCCGCGCACGCGCCCCTGGCCGCGGACCTGAAGCTCCCCGAGTCCTGGCGGCGCGAGGTGGAGGAGCTGTCGGGCCTCGACCCCGCGGAGCGGCTCGCGGGCGGCGACGTCGCGTGGCGCGCCTGGCGGGACGGGTACGACCCTGCCGACGACGTCGACCGTGCGATCCTCGCCACCCGTCGGCACGTCTTCCCCACCTGGGGGCTGGACCCGTACCGGGACTGAGCGGGCACGAGCCGGGCGGCGGTCCGGCGGACGCCAGGCATCGGGTACCCTGGGGGACGGACTTTTCCGCGTTGGTCGGCTGCCCTGGACACAGGGCACCTGGGACCAACCGTGTTCCACCGACCGACAAGCATTGTGAGGACCTCATGGGCTCCGTCATCAAGAAGCGCCGCAAGCGCATGGCGAAGAAGAAGCACCGCAAGCTGCTGCGCAAGACGCGTCACCAGCGTCGCAACAAGAAGTGACCTCGTCCGCCTGACGGCGGACGCACGGGCCCGGTACCTCCGCGGAGGTACCGGGCCCGTTCTGCTTCTGGGGTGGACCGAGGTTCAGCGGCCCTGGAGGCGGCGGCGGATGCTGCGCAGCACGAGCCCGGCCACCCACGCCGCTCCGGCCCACGACGCGGTCTTCATGCTCCGCCCCGCCGCGCGCCGTCCGCGGCCCCGGAACTCGCGGATGGGCCACCCCACCTCCTTGGCGTGCCGGCGCAGGCGCACGTCCGGGTTGATGGGGCACGGGTGCCCGACGGTGCGCATCATGGGCAGGTCGTTGAGCGAGTCGCCGTAGGCGTACGACGCGGACAGGTCGATGCCCTCGCGCTCGGCGAGCTCCCGCACCGCGGCGGCCTTGGCCTCGCCGTGCATGAGGTCGCCCACGAGGCGCCCGGTGTAGAAGCCGCCCGAGTGCTCCCCGATGGTGCCGAGGCAGCCGGTGGCGCCCAGCCGGCGCGCGATGAGCCCACCGATCTCGACGGGCGTTGCGGTCACCAGCCACACCTGGTCGCCGGCGGCGAGGTGCTCGTCGAGCAGCCGCTTGGTGCCGGGGAAGATGCGCAGCTCGAGCACGGTGTCGTAGACGTCCTCGCCGACGGCGGTGATCTCCGCCACGGACCGGCCGGCGATGAGCGACAGGGCGCGGCTGCGCACCGTCTCGATCTGGGTGCGCGACTCCCCGAACAGCAGGTACTTCGCCTGGATGAGCGCGAACCGCAGCAGGTCGCGGGTCCCGAAGAACCGGCGCTGGTACAGGGCGCGGGCCAGGTGGAACGCGCTGGCGCCCCGGATGATCGTGTTGTCGACGTCGAAGAACGCTGCGGCGCGCACCGGCGGGGACGACTCGGCGGGCGACGGCATGCGGTCCACTGTATCGGCGCCGCTAGTCTTGGCAGGTGAGCATGCCGCAGGGATCCGTCGGAGAACCTCGGGTGCTGCTGTACACGAGGCAGGGCTGCCACCTGTGCGACGAGGCTCGGGCGGTGGTCACGGACGTGTGCGGTGCGGCTGGGGAGGCGTGGCGCGAGATCGACATCGACGTCGACGACGCGCCGGGCGGTGACCTGGTGGGAAGGTACGGGGACTACGTGCCCGTCGTCGAGGTGGACGGCGTGCAGCAGGGTTTCTGGCGGGTGGACGGCGCGCGGCTCGCGCGCCGGCTGGCTCGCTGAGCCCGGGGAGGACGACGGGGTGATCCAGCAGTGATCGAGCTCGGTGAGGCGACGGTGCCGGCCGCGACGGTGGCCCGGCTGCCGTACTACCTGCGCGCCCTGCGCGACCTGGCGGAGGCCGGTGTGACGACGACGTCGTCGTCCGAGCTGGCGGAGCGGTCCGGGGTGGGGTCGGCGCAGCTGCGCAAGGACCTGTCGTACCTGGGGTCGTTCGGCACGCGCGGCGTGGGCTACGACGTGCAGTCGCTCGCGCAGTACATCGCGACGGCGCTGGGCCTGGGCTCCGAGCATCGCCTGGCGATCGTCGGCATCGGCAACCTGGGGCACGCCCTGGCGAACTACTCGGGGTACGCGGCCCGCGGCTTCCAGGTGGTGGCGCTGCTCGACGCCGACCCGCAGGTGGTGGGCCGGTCGGCGGCAGGCCTCACGATCGAGCACGTCGACCGGCTCGAGGACGTGCTGGCGCGCACGGGCGTGTCGATGGTGGTGCTGGCCACCCCGGGCCCCGTGGCGCAGCCCATCGCCGAGCGCATCGTGGGCTGCGGGGTGCGGGAGATCCTGTCGTTCGCGCCCGTCGCGCTGCAGCTGCCCGACGACGTCGTCGTGCGCTCCGTGGACGTGGCCGGCGAGCTGCAGATCCTCGCGTTCCACGCCGCCGCCCGCGCCGCGACGAACGGCACCCCCGCGAGGTAGCGCGCAAGGTGCCGAGGTAGTACCGGGCCCCGCGAGGTAGTGCGAGAAAGGCCGAGGTAGTGCGGATCTTCGCGAGGTAGTGACTACCTCGCGAA